>NZ_AOME01000079.1 GCF_000336935.1 Halococcus salifodinae DSM 8989
TACACGACGCTCTTCCGATCTGTCGATTTAACCCTATGCCGCGCGCGATCTCGCGGAAGCACTGTCGGCAGAGCCAGATGTCGTACTTCCCGACGAGGCCCTGCTTGCGCCCGCAGCGCTGGCAGTCCTCGATCTGGCCTGTTCGCTTCGTCGCGTGTTCGCCGGTGTCGGTTTCGCTCTCGCTCATTGTACCTCCACGTCGAATTCGTTTTCGAGGAACGTGATCGCGTCCTCGACGTCGAGCCGGTGACGGCTCGGCAGCTGGCGTGTGGCCTTGTTCCGTCGTTTCACCCGTGCGCCGGGCCGGTTGAGGTTGACCGTGACGTCGAGCCCGTAGATCCCGATGCTCGGATCGTACTCCTGGTCGGGGAACTCGGTGTGCTCGGCGACCCCGAAGCTCACGTTGCCGGTCTCGTCGAACTGGGTGCGCGAGATATCGGCGAGGTCGAGCGCGGTGGCGAGGAACGTCTCGGCGTCCTCGCCACGCAGCGTGACCTTCGCGCCGATCGGATCGCCCTCGCGGATGTCGAACTCGGGCTCGGTCGCCTTGGCGCGCGTCCGGACGCTTTCCTGGCCGGTGACGGCCTCCAAGATCTCTTCGGCGTTCGCGAGCTCGCGACCACCCTCACCGACGCCCATGTGGACGACGATCTTCTCGACCACGGGTTCGCGCATCGCGTGGAACTCCGCGGCTTCGCTCACTCGTCGTCACCTCCGTCGTCGGCGTCGGTCCCGTCGTCTTCCGCCTCTGCCCCATCGTCCGCGTCCTCGGTGGGGTCGTCGGTGGCGTCGGTGTCCTCGCCGGCGGCCGTGACGGTGTCGTCGTCGTCCTCGTCGACGAAGTTCTCGTCGATGACGACCACGTACTCAGCGACCGTCTCGAACCCGCCGTCGTCCTGGGTGATGGTGACGTTGTTCGAGGAGCTGCCAGGCGTGACCTGGATGTCGTCGATCTCGCCGATCTCGCCGGCGTGACGACCCTCGACTGCGGTCACCAGCGCACCCTCCTCGTAGGGGAAGTGCGCGAGGATCTCGTCGTCCTCGTCGACCACGATCGAGTCGCTGCCGGCGTACTCGCTCGCGTCGTCGATCTCGAGGGTGCGGCCGTCGTGGAGCGCGAGCTGTGTCGCGCCGCCGGGCACCTGCTGTTTGCCCTCGATCTTGCCGAGTTTCGAGTCCGCGTCGTCGGCGTCGATCGTCGTCAGCGCGAGCCGACCGCCCTCGTCGGGGAACACTCGGTAATGCTCGTTTCGCTCGACGAACTCGAGGATGTCGAACATCCCGATCGGACGTTCCTCGTCGTCGAGCGTGTCGCCGTTGACGAGCACCGAGCCCTGATTCAGCGCGTAGCGCGCCTCTTTCCGGGAGTCGACGTAGCCGAGCACGTCCCGCAGAACGACGAGCAGCGGAACCCCGCTCTCGCCGTGCGGGCCCGCGCCCGCCTTCACGGTGAACGTCTCGGTCTTGCGCTCGACGGGCCACGAGTTCGGCACGGAAAGTCGCTTCTGGTGCTTACTCATCGTCGGCCTCCAGGCGCTCCTCGCGCCGGTCGTCCTCCAGATCGAGGTCGGTGATCCGAAGGTTGCTCGCGTCGAGCGGTCGGGCGACCTCCTCGCCGTCTGCGGTCTCGGTGACGACGTCCTCGACGTGGACGGTCGCGTCCTTCAGGTCGACAGCCACGACGTCGGCCTCCTCGCCGGCGAAATCGCCGCGCAGGACCTCGACGGTGTCGCCCTCGTTGACCCGGGCGTTCCGCCGGTCGTACTCCTCGCGGAGGTCGTCGTCGAGCGTCGCACGGACCTGGCGATGCTTCTCGTGGAGCGGCGCGCGCTCCGTTCGTGTCCGTTGTTTGTGTGGTTGTTTGCTCATGCGTTCGTACTCCTAAACGATCATCGTGGCCGCGCTCGCGATCGAGCCGAACCGCTCGGCGACTTCGCGTGCGACGGGCCCGCGGAGTTCGGTCCCCCGGGGGTCCTCGTTCTCGTCGACGACCACCGCGGCGTTGTCTTCGAACTTCACGCGGGTGCCGTCTGGTCGTCGGATCGGCTTTCGCTGGCGGACGATCACGGCTTCGAGCACCTGACGGCGCATCTCGGGGGTGCCTTTGGTCACCGAGACCGACACCTTGTCGCCGAGACCCGCCTTCGGGTGGCGATTTTTCGTGCCGGAGTAGCCCGACACGCTGATGACCCTCAGCTCGCGCGCGCCCGTGTTGTCCGCACACGTCACGAGCGAGCCCTTTTCGAGGCCCTGCGTGACGTCGGCGGCGAGGGCTTCCATCAGGCGTCACCTCCGGATTCTCCGGTCGACGCCTCGATCTCGTCGAGGGCGACCTCCGAATCGGGATCGGAGGGGCCGGAGAGACTGCTCGCGCCGAGGTCCCGGGTCGTGTCGAGCGTGCCGACGACGACGTGGGCCTTGGTCTTCGAGAGCGGCCGGGTCTCGGCGATCCGGACCGCGTCGCCCACCGAGAGGTCGAGACAGTCGGGCGCGTGCGCGGGAGTGCGCGAGCGCCGCTTCATCTTCCGATCGTACTTCGGTACGGTGACGTCGTACTCGCGTTCGACGATCACCGATCTATGCATCTCCGTCGAGGCGACCATCCCGTCGACCGTCCCGCCACGCACCGAAACCGTGCCGTGGAACGGACAGTTCGGGTCGTCGCAGGTCGTCTCGGGTTCGTCGACGTTCAATCCTAGCGCCATGTCGAATCACTGCTCCGTTCGGTGCGGCGGGCCGGTGTCGCGACCAGCCGCTCGCCCTCGACCGTCACGTGGACGGTCTCGGCTGCTTCGGGGTCGGCCGGGGTGACGTCCGCTGGGGCGACCGACTCGCCGCCGAGCGCGAACTCGAAGGTCGCGCCCGCCTTCGGTACCTGTTTCGCGGCCGTGGCTCCACCCGCGGTCGCCGCCGTTTCGACCGACAGCGTGTTTTTCGTCTCGCGCACGACCCGTCCCTCGATACCCGTGAGAGTGGCGTTGTCGGCCGCTGCGACCCGCGTGTGCAGGCCACAGAGTTCGTGTCGCGCGAGCGTTGCGGGAGTGAGCGCCATCAGGCGTCCTCCTCGCTCTCGTCGTCGCCTTCCTCGTTTCTGATCGTCTTGAGTCGCGCGATGGTCCGCCGGAGCTCCCCGATCCGGCCGGGGTTCTCTGGCGCACCGCCGGCTGCCTGCACAGCCCGTGTGTTGAGCAGCTCGGTCTCGAGCTCTTCGAGCTCGGCCTCGCGCTCGGCGGGCGTCATGTCGCGCATCTCCGCGGCGTGGAGGATCGCCATCAGGCGTCACCTCCGTCGAACTCCTCTGCGCCCGCCTTGATGCGCTCGGCGAACGCCGGGCCGACGCCTTCGGCCTCGGCGAGGTCGTCCTCGCTCGCCGCGCGCACGTCCGCGACCGACTCGAAGCCGGCCTCGACGAGTGCGTCGGCCTTCGCGTCGCCAACGCCGTCGATGACGGTGAGGTCTCCACCGGCCTCGGCGTCGTCCATCTCGTCGATGATCGCCTCGGCCGCGGCGTCGGTCTCCTCGGAGAGCTCCTCGTCGATGTCCTCGCCCGCTTCGGCGGGCTCCTCTGGTGAGGTTTCGGCCGAACCCTGCTCGGACTCGATCTCCTCTTCGATGATCTCCTCGGCCCCAGTGGCTTCCGCGTCACCTTCAGGGGGCGTTTCGGTCACCTCGAAGTCCTCGTCGCTCTCGGACTCGTCGGGACCGGCAACGGGCTCGTCGGCCTCGCCCTCGCCGCTGAGGAGTTCCTCGACGTCGTCGCCCTCGACCTCTTCGGGTTCGAGCACGCTGGTGTCGACGTCCTCCTGGATGCGGAAGTCGTCGGGCAGCTCCGCGTCCGGCGGGATGATTCTGACTGTGACGCCGATCGTCCCGAGCTTCATCACCGCGACACCGTCGCCGCGGTCGACGATGCTCTGGGCCGGTTCGCCGTTGTGCTTGATGTAGCCCCGGTTGAACTTCTCGTTACGCGAGCGTGCACCGGTCACCTTCCCGTTGAGGGTGATCTCCGCACCGCGTGCGCCCGCGTCCATGATCCGATCGATCGTGGTGTGGCCCGCCTTCCGGAAGTACCAGCCACGTTCGAGAGCGTTGCCCAGTCGATCCGCGACGATCTGGGCGTTGAGGTCGGGTTCGTCGACCTCCTGAACGTCGATCTGTGGGTCGTCGAGGTCGAAGCGCTCTTCGAGCTGGGTCGTGATCTTCCGGATGTTCTTCCCACCCTTCCCGATCACCATGCCGGGCTTCTCGGCCCGCAGCACGATCTGGGTCCCCATCGGGGTCTTGGCGAGATCCATCCCGCCGTAGCCAGCGCGCTCCAGCTCGTCGCCGAAGAACTCGTCGATCTGGGTCCGCTGCATCCCGTCCTCGATGAACGTCTGCTCGGAGCCCATCAGTTCTCACCCTCCTCGTCCTCGTCGGGTTCCTCGACGATCAGTTCGACGTCGACCTCGGGCGTGTTCCACGCGCTCGCGCGGCCCATCGCCCGGGGCTGTCGGCCCTGCACCTCGCCGATCTTGTGGGCGGCGACGTGTTTGATCGTCATCGGATCGGGCTCGAACCCCTGGTGTTCGGCGTTCGCGCCGACGTTTTCGAGCAGATCGAGAAAGGCCTTCGAGGCCTTCTCGGGGTAGCGACCGGCGTCCCAGCCGTCGATGTCGCTGCGATGGCCCACGCCCGTGTTGTGCGAGCGGAAGGGGACCGACCGATCGCCGGCGATCACGGCTTCGAGGTACGTGCGTGCGTCGGCGACGGTGCGGCCCTTCAGCTCCCGGGCGATCTCCTTGCTGTGCTTGTGGCTCATGTGGCGCTCCCGGAGCATGGCTTTCGCCGTTCGCTCGGGGTCCGCGTCCACGCTGTAGCTGATTCCCATGTGTTATGCCTCCATCATTTGAGCGGCACGAACTTCGAGGAGCGTGTCGCGCCGATCCCCGCCTGGCCGTGCTCGACCGAGGTCCGGGTGAGCTGGAACTCGCCCAGGTAATGGCCGAGCATCTCGGGCTCGACACGGACTCGCTCGAACTCTTGGCCATTATGAACCGCGAACGTCTTGTTGACGAACGCGGGCAGCACCGGCATGTCGCGCAGGTGCGTCCTGATCGGATCGTTCGCGGTCTCCTCGGTGCCGCTTTCGGCGGCCTCCTCGATCAGCTGTTCCTGTTCGACCGAGAGGCCGCGCTCGATGGTGCGGCGCAGGCGTGCGGGTAGCAGCTCCGCGACCGCTTCTCGGTCCATCTCCTGTAGCTCCTCAACTGTGTGGCCGCGGTAGGTGAACTCGCCCTCGCGACCGGTTCTGTAGTCCGAACTCATGTGTCACTTCCTCCCGGTCCGCTTGCTGGCGATGTCGCCGACCTTCCGGCCGGGCGGCGCGTCACGCGAGACGCTTTTCGGCTGGCCGGGATGCTGGCGACCGCCGCCACCGAACGGGTGGTCGACGGCGTTCATCGCGACGCCGCGCACTCGCGGGTACTTGCTCCCGCGCGAACGCATCTTGTGATGCTTGTTGCCCGCCTTCACGAACGGTTTTTCAGTACGGCCACCGCCCGCGACCACGCCGATCGTGGCGCGACACTGCGGATCGAGGCGTTTCACCTCGTCGCTCGGCAGTTCGACGACCGCCGTGCGGCGGTCGTGGGTGATGAGCTGGGCGTTCACGCCCGACGCGCGGGCGAACTTTCCGCCGTCGCCCGGCTGGCTCTCGACGTTACACACCGGCACACCCTCCGGAATCTCGGCGAGTGGGAGCGTGTTGCCCGGTTTGATCTCGGCCGAGACGCCGACCTGCATTTCCTCGCCCACGCCGATGCCTTCCGGCGCGAGCACGAGGCGCTGATCGCCGTCGTCGAACTCGACCGCCGCCACGGGCGCGCTCCGGGCGGGGTCGTGCTCGATGTCGACGACCGTGCCCGTGATCAGATCGCCCTCTTCGGTCGATTGATGCGACAGGTCGGCCTTGTATCGGTGGGATGGCGCGCGGAACGTCGGTCCGCCCCGGCCCCGGCGCTGTCCCTGAATGCGTCGTCCCATGTTCAGAACACCCCGATTCGCGAGGCGACTTCGTCCGCGTCGTCGTCCTCGCTGAGTTTGACGGTGGCTTTCTTCTCGCCGTTCGGCGTCACCTGCGTGGTGACGTCGACGATCGAGACGTCGAAACGCTCCTCGATCTCCTCGGCGATCTCGGGTTTCGTCGCGTCGAGCGAGACCATGAACTGGAGCTTATTTCGATAGTCCATCTCGTTCATCGCCTTCTCGGTGACGTGGGGGTAGCGGATCGAGCTCATCGGTCCGCCACCTCCTCGATGGCGCTCTCGGTCCAGATCGTCAGCCGGCCGCCCTGTGCGCCCGGCGCGAGATCTTCAGTATTGACCTCTCGTGCGGTGGCGACGTCCGCTCCCGCAAGATTTCGCGCCGCGCGCGAGGGCTCGTCGCTCGTGACGAACAGGATCGACGACGCCCGCTTGTACTTCCGGCCACGCGTCGTCCCGCGTCCCGCGCGGATCGTCTTGTCCTCGGCGCGCTCGATGTCGTCGTGGACGCCGAGCGCTTCGAGCAGCGAGACGACCTCCTGGGTCTTCACGAGATCCTCGAACTCGTCGCTCACCACGAGCGGGAGATCGCGGTCTTCGAACTGGTGGCCGCGGTCGGCCACCCGCTCTGCGTCGGTGGTCGCGGCGATCGCGCTCTGAGTGGCGAGCTTTCGCTCTTTCGTGTTGATCTGCTTCGAGCTGTCCTTCTCCTCTTTCGGCGGGTGGGCCTTCCGGCCGCCCACGGTCTGGGGGACGCGGCGGCCCTGGCCGTTCGATCGGGGAACGTGGGCCATACCGCGACCGCTGCCCTGTGACTCGGCGGGCGTCCGCATCCCGGCGTAGTCGTCGGCACCGGTCGCCTGGGTGCGGTTCGCCTGTGCGGCGCGCACCGCATCGCCGATCAGGTCGGGCCGGTACGGCGTCTCGAAGATCGCGGGGAGGTCGACCTCGCCCGCCTCGCCGCCGTCGGTGTCGTAGACTGTTGCGTTCATTTATCCTTGCCCCTGGTTCGATGCCGTCGAAACGTACCGGACCTCGGGATCGAGGCGCGGCTGGTCGCCGGGTCTGACCGCCGGCCGGAACCGGAGCAGTCGCTGGTCCGGACCGGGGAGCGATCCCTTCACGAGCGCGTACGGCCCGTCGATCTCGCCGTAGTTGACGAACCCGCCGTCGACGGAGGGCTCGTCGCCGTCGCCCGAATCGACGAGGCGTTTGTTGAGCTCGGTGCGCTGGTGGTAGCCCGTCTGGCCCTGCTGGGGGACCGTCGAGCGAACCCGCGAGGGGTTCCACGGGCCGAGGTTGCCGATCCGGCGCTTGTAGCCCTGGCGGAAGTGTTTGCCTTTGCGTTTCTGGACGCCCCAGCGCTTGACGGGGCCCTGGGTGCCCTTGCCCTTGGTGACGCCAGCGGCGTCCATGTACTCACCGGGGCGGAACACCTCGGTCAGATTGTGTTCGCCGCCACCGGTGATGAGTTCGAGCCCGAACTCGACTCGATCGTCGAGTGAGCCGCCGCCGATCCGGGTCTCCATCACGTCCGGCTTTTTCTTCGGAATGTTCACCATCTCGCCCGGCACCGTGTGGGTGATCGCGCGGACGTCGCCGATATCGGCCTCACTGATGGCCTCCCGGAACGCATCCGGGTCGGCCTCGCCATCGGGGACGTCGAGCGCGCGGTCGAGATCCGCGTGGAACTCGTCGGTCCACGTCTCGGTCAACGGTCGGAGCCCGTAGGGCGTGTCTTCGTACGCCCGGAGCGCGACCGCCCGCATCGGCGGCGTCTCGACCACCGTCACGGGTACTGTCTGTTCCATGCCTTCGCGCGGGGAGTTGGCCGCGTCGTCGATCATCACGACGTGGCTCATTCCGGCCTTGTAGCCGGCAAAGCCCTGAAGCCCGGGCTGGCCGTCAGCCTCGGGCCACGAGCCGAAGCGCGGGACTTCGCTCGACGCGCGTTGTCGCGGGCCGTATCCCAACGAGCCCTTGCGTGGTCTGCTTGGTTGTACCATGTGTTTTCTCCTCCTGCTATCGCGGTAGGGTGAGACAGGCGAGGGTGGCGAACACCGCTTCTTCGGTGCGCACGACCTCGCTGCCCTGGTTCGGAACCGTGTCGAGCCAGCGATCGAACCCCGCAGGCTCGTCGGTCTCGCTGCCACTCGCCACCGACCCGGTGTCGATGCCAAGCATCGCCGGCAGCCCTCTCTCGGGCGCGCCGAAGGCGACGGTCATGCCGTCTTCGACCCGTCCGGCCAGCACTCCGAGTCGATCCGTCGTGAGCGCCTCACCGTGGCGCGACGTGGCGATCCGGAGCCCGGCGTCCTCACGGCCGAGCGCTGCCGAGAGGTCCGCGCGCTCGACGGCGAACCCGGGTGCGGGCTCGTCGACGATCCGCGCGCGGACCGGCTCTCGCGAAGAGATCCTGACGGTCACACGCTCTCCCTCGTCGAGTCCCACGTCGGTGGGATCGACCAGTGAGATCGGGTGTTGCAGTCCGCAATTGACCCGAACGCGTCCATCAGGGCCGACCTCGGTCACGATTCCCTGTCTTGACGACCCCGAACCTTGCGATTCGGAGCCGGTCCGTGAGACGGCGCGAAGCGGTGGCAAGACGCCCGCTTGCTCCAGTTCGTCCCGCGTGCCCCACGCCTCCTTTCGGAGGTACGGAGCGGTCGCGGCGTACCGCAGTACCGTGGAAACGAACCCGCCGCCCCATCGCCGGTCGCCGTCGGGATCCGGGAAGACCGTAACGCGGTCGATCCGGAAGACGGTGGCCGCGCGGGCAACGAGACCGACCTTGTGGGTCGCCTCGCGCTTGTCGGCGGCCTCCCGGCAAAGGGACGACGGCACGAGCAGGCTGACTGTCATGCCGTGACGCTTTCGTGCCGTGCCACTAGACTGTAGCGCTTCTACCGTAGTGGGTTACAAAAACGTAGCGTTTCATCGCGAGCGAAGCGAGCGTGAAGCCTGTCGTGAGCGGAGCGAAACGACAACGCTTCGCGTGAGGGGTGTGTGGCGTTCACAGGCGATTCGAGGGACTGTACGGCGTTGGGTACTGCCACAGTCGGGCGGGTTCGGAACGTTTTTATCTCTCACCGGAATATGAACAAGTGCAGGGCGCTGGTAGTGTAGTGGTATCACGTGACCTTGCCATGGTCACAACCCGAGTTCAAATCTCGGCCAGCGCACTTCTATCGAATCCACCGTCGAGTAGTTCGTCGCTCGGTACGTCGAATGTAGTGTGGGTGGCGAGCTGACGACAAACGATCCTCAGGAGAGGACAGCGTCCGCTATCCTTTTGCGCCCCCTCGCACAATCCGCGGACATGCTCACCGTCCGGGCCCCCGCGACGAGCGCCAACCTCGGCAGCGGGTTCGACGTGTTCGGCGTCGCCCTGGAGCGCCCGGCGGACGTCGTTCGGGTCGAAAAGGCCGACCGGACGACGATCGAGGTCACGGGCACCGGGAGCCAGTACATCCCCGAGGACCCCGAGAAGAACACCGTCGGGGCGGTCGCTGAGGCGCTCGACGCGCCCGCGCACATCGAGATCGACAAGGGCGTACGGCCGGCTTCCGGGCTCGGGTCGTCGGCCGCGAGCGCTGCTGCCGCCGCGGTCGCACTCGACGAACTCTACGCACGCGGACGCACGCGCGAGGAACTCGTTCCGATCGCGGCCGAGGGCGAGGCGGTCGTTTCTGGAACTCCCCACGCCGACAACGTCGCACCCGCGATTCTCGGTGGGTTCACGATCGCCGCGGGCGAGGGCGTCTCGCAGGTCGACACCACGATCCCGCTCGTGGCGTGCCTGCCCGAGATCGTGGTCTCCACCCGTGATGCGCGCCGGGTCGTTCCTGAAAGGGCGACGATGGAGGAGCTTGTCGAGACGGTCGGTGCGGCTGCGACGCTCACGGTCGGAATGTGTCGCGGTGATCCCGGACTCGTCGGCGCGGGGATGGACGATCCGGTGGTGACGCCCGCCCGCGCCGATCTGATCGACGGGTACGACGCGGTCAGGACTGCGGCGCTCGAAGCGGGCGCGACGGGCGTCACCGTCAGCGGTGCGGGACCGGGTGTGATCGCGGCGTGCGAGGCGGACGACCGGCGGCAGATTGCGAGCGTGATGCTCGACGCGTTCGCCGAGCGCGGGATCGACGCGCGCGCGTACCCGACGCGAGTCGGGCGAGGCGCGACGATCCACTAACGGACGTCTCACTCACACGACGTCTTCATCCGGCGTTCGTTCGACTCAGAGTCCGTCTCGCTCTCCGGTAGCGATGTCGTCGAGCGCCTCCGTCAGGGATTGATTGACCTGCTGGGGATCGGAAACGCCGTTGAAAGAGACATCCATGGTGTCCGAGCCGGCGGTGTAGATCGTGATGTGGCCGTACGAGAACAGGCGTTCGAGCACCGACTGGTCGTAGGTCGTATTTTGTACGCGATCGAGCCTGACCTGGGCGACGTTGCGGTTCACGATCCCGGTCTTGCGGTAGACCTCCTCGCTCGTGATGATGTAGTGGGTGCTCCGCTGGGAGACGTACGCCCATGCGACGATCACGAGCCCGATCGGAACCCCCACGAGGGGGAGCCACCGGACCGGCGGCTCGGTCAGAACGACGGCCGTCAACACGATCCCGGCGATCGCGATCACGAGTCCGATCACGATCGATGGCAGGACCAACCGGAGACTGGGGTGGCCATCCCACCGGACTTCCTCGCCCTCTGTGAGCGTGACCCATTCCGGAACGTCAGCGTTCTGTGACATGCTCGCTGATACTGAGCCGGTCCGGATAGATGTACCGACGATCGATGGACCGGATGGCGATTCGCTACGCGTGAGTGATTTTTGTGGAGCTGCGCCGCGTGGCTGCGGGGCGGTAGCGGGGCGGTGGTCCCTGACGGATGAAAGACGAAGCTACGAGCGTAGCGAGTAACTGAGGGCTCCGGCGGTGCTGTGTGGCTGCGGAGAAAATCGTCTGTGCGAGCGAAGCGAGCGCGGCTCGCCGTGAACGAGCGATCGTCGGGAGCGAGTGTTTTCAATCCAGGTTTTGCGGGGAGGGGTGCCCGCAGCGCGGCGAAGCCGCGTGAGGACCACCCCCTCTCCGTAAAAATGTGGGTGCTTAGTCGTCCAGTTCGTCGTAGACGGCTGCGGCGAACGCACGTTCCATCTCGGAAGCCGGCTCGTCGGCCGCCAGCTCGTCCTCGTCGGCAGGCTCGTCGCCGTCGAACGTGGGATCGAACAGCTGGAGCGCGGTGTTGATCGTCGACCAGTCGTCGGCTTCGGCGGCGTCGCGCAGGCTCCGGGTGGGAGCGGCGAGCAGCTGGTTCACGAGCGTGTCCGCGAACGACTCGACGACGGCGTGCTGGTCGTCGGTCAGCCCGTCGGTTTCGAGCTTCGAAACCGCGCGCGCGAGTTCGCGCTCTTTCATGCGTTCCGCACCCGCGTACATCGTCCCGATCACCTCGTCGGCACGCTGGCGCTTGTAACGGGCGAGCAGCCGATCGAACTCGTCGTCGATCAGCGTCTCGACCCGCGCCGCGGCCTCCCGGCGACGTTCGTGGGTCTCGTCGGTGACGGATTCGAGCGCATCGAGGTCACACACTGTCACGTCCGGCCGGTTGCCAGCACTGGGCGGCACGTCGCGCGGCTGGGCGAGATCGACCACGAGCGTCTCGCCAACCGCCTCGAACATTGTCCGCTCGAAGACCGGATCGGGACTGCCGGTCGCCGAAACCACGACATCGGCAGCGTCGACCGCCGCCGCTACCCCGTCGAGCGTGAGCGCGGTTGCCTCGACATCGACGGTGCTGGCGACGTGCTCCGCGTTCGCCGCCGTCCGGTTCGCGATCAGGAGTTCGTCGACCGACTCGGCGAGCGCGGTAGCGACGAGCGTTCCCATCTCGCCCGCGCCGACCACGAGCGCGGTCGCGTTCGCGAGCTCCGCCTCGTTCGTGGCGAGTTCGGCGGCGGCGCTGCCGAGCGAGACCACGCCCTCGTTGATCGCGGTTTCGGCCCGCGCGCGCTCGCCGACGTGGAGCGCTTTCTCGATCCCCGTCTCGAACAGCCGCCCGATCCCGCCGGCCGTCCGGGCGGTCGCGTAGGCGTCTCGGAGCTGGCCGAGGATCTGATCCTCGCCGAGCACGATCGATTCGAGGCCGCAGGCGACCCGCATGAGGTGACGCAGACTCTCCTCGTGGCCCAGATCGATCACCGCTTCGTCCGGTACGTCCTCGACGACCGACGCGACGATCGCCCGCCCGCGATCGGGATCGTCGGTGACGACGTACGCTTCGACCCGGTTGCACGTCTCGACGACGAACGCCTCGCAGACGTCCTCACGGTCGAGCAGCGCCTCGACGGCCGCGCGTTCGTCACGGACGCCGGCGGCCTCGATCGTTTCGACGTTCGCACGCCGGTGCGAGACGCTGACGCCGGAGATGACACCGGTGGCCGTGGTCATTGCTTTCCCGTCGACGAGAGCACGTCGCTGATCACTGATTCCGCCTCTGTCTCTGTTTTGTGATCCGGATCACCTAAACCCTTCCAAACCCGTTCCGATCGGACGACCGCCCGGATGGCTGCCCGACGCTGGGAGGGGCCGATGCCGCGCTCGCGGAGCTCCGTGCGGAGCTGTCCGGAGAGATCAGCCATCGCTCCCACATCTGCGAACTCCGCCTCGAAGCGCTCGCGGAGATACCGGCTGAGTGCTGGACTCCGGCCACCGGTGGCGACCGCCATCGTCACCGGATCGTCCCGGACCGTCGCTGGCACGACGACCTCCCTCGCATACCTATCGCTCCCGCCGTCCCCATCGTCAGTTGGCTCGCCGTTCGATTCATCCGCATCTCCACCCTTGCTTCGATCGGCACGATTCAGGAGGACGCCGCGTTCGTTTGCCGCGCTCGCGATGGCGTCGTTCACCGCGTCGTCGTCGGTCGCCGCGACCGCGAGCGCCGGGTCGGTCCGTTCGAACCAATCCGGGACGACTGTGGGATCGGGGGCAGCCCGAACCCGCTCCGCACCGCCGAACTCGTCGCCAGCGAACGACGGGCTCACGACCACGACTTGCGCCTCGCGGGCGAACCGGCGGGCCTTGCGCGCACCGACCGACCCGCCACCGAACACCAGCACCGTCGCTCCAGTGAAATCGTGGAGTAGCGGTATCACGACGCTACCTCTGGTGTGCCGTTGCGGTGTGGCGCACGGCGCGGTCTACGGTGCGGTCGGTGTGGCGGTCTGCGGTGGCGGTCCCTGGTGGACTGGAAGGGCGAGCGGGCTACGCGAACCCGGACGAAGTAAGCACCGCAGGGAGTGAGCGAGCGGAGCGAGGCGCGAACGAAGTGAGCGTGGTTCGAAGGACGCGAAGCGTCTTTCATCATCACGAGAGAGCTTCGCTCTCTCGGACGACAACGAGTCCCGGGAGCGTACCCGCGAGGGCTTCCGCCGTCATCGCGGTGGACGTTCTTCATTCGTCGTCTTCGCCGTCGGTGTTCGCTGCGGCGCGTTCGTCCAGCCGGATGCCCGTCTTCTTCAGGATGCGCGTCGAGAACAGCGTGTCCCAGTCGTCGTCGCTGACGTCGAAGAACGCCGTCATTCGCTCCGTGACCTCAGCAACCCGCCGTTCGCTCTCGGCCTCGGAGCGGCCGTGAGTCATCGCGAAGAAGTTGTACGGCCAGACGCCCTCGTGGCGCGGGCGCTCGTAGCAGTGGGTGACGAAATCGAGGTCGGCGATCGCTGGCCCGACCTCGCCGACGAGGTCGTCGGGGACGTTCCAGACCGTCATCCCGTTCTCGGTGTACCCCAACGAGTAGTGGTTCGGGACGACGCCCACGCGCCGGATCTTCCCGCCGCGCTCGAAGCGTGTGATCGTCTCGATCACCCACTCGACGTCCGCGTCGATCGCTGCGGCGACGTCGCGGTACGGCGTTTCGGTGATCGGCAGCCCACCCTGGAGTTCGACGACGAGATCGCGTTCGGCGGGCGTGAGCCGGTCGTCGGTCGCGGGATCGACATCGGGCCCGAGATGCGATAGATCGAGGTCGCCGTCGTCCACCGGCCCGTCGAGCAGGAACTTCGCCTCGACCCGGAACTCCTGCTGCTTCGGGAGATTGTAGGTTTCCTGGCCGGTCTCGGCCTCGATCTCGGCAAGCACCTCGTCGACCCGCTCCGAGTCGGCGACGCTCACGACGAACCACATGTTGAGATGGGGATGCTCGCGCTCGTAGTTGTGCGCGACCTCGCGGTGGGCGTTGACCTGCTCGGCAACCTCCTCGAATCGTTCTTCGGGTGCGTGCATCGCCACGAGGGTCGCCGTGCCGCCGATCGCCTCGGCGTCGATCAGCGCACCGAACCGCGAGAGGGTGCCCTCCTCGTCGAGTCGTTGTATCCGATCGAGCAACTCGTCGGCCGAGCAGTCGACGTCACGCTCGCGGAGGGCCGCGGCCGCGGGCTCGAACGGCCGCTCGACCACCGGGAACCCGCCCTGGAAGGCGTTGAGAATCGCGCGATCGCGACGATCGAGATCGACTGCGACGTCCGCCTCGTTCATGATCGTTGTCGGTGCGCATCGGGGATAAACACCCCGTTCGGCCGGTCTTCGATACCGCGAACTCTGTCGCCGTCGTCCCCCGATCGTCCGTCGTCAGCCTTCGACGCCAGTCACCGTGTACCCTTCGTCGCGGAGATCGTCGAGGATCGCCGCGTGGTCGGCGCTCGCCTCGTAGTAAAACACCACGTCGTGGGTCCCCTCCCGGAGGAGTTGCTGGCACTCCCAGACGAACGCGTCGCCCTCGATCGTGAGTCCCTGGTGTTGGTTCAGTCCGAACTCGGGGTCGTCGGTGCCCGAGTGGACGTAGGTGTCGCCGGCGTCGGCGTGGCTCGCGATGGTCTCGCCGATCTCGATCGTGGCCTGGTGGAGCAGGCTCTCCTCGGCGCTCGAAAACTCGGTGTGGACCACGACGCCGTTGAGTTCGATCTCGCCCGGTTCGAGCAGCGCCGCCGCCCGCCGATAGAGGTCATCGTCGATGGATTCGCTCATACCGGAGGCTCACGGGCGGGACGTATAGATGCTGTCGATACCGCCGGCGACCGACTGAACAACGCTGTCGCTCGCCGGGAGCAAATATTGTGTTCGAAGGTCGCCGTTACAGCCGTTCGAGGTTCTCGGCGCGCGGACCCTTGTCCGCCTGCACGATGTCGAACTCGACCTCCTGGCCCTCTTCGAGATCGGGGCCGCCGATGTCCTCCATGTGGAAGAACACGTCTTCCTCGGAGTCGTCGCTGTCGATGAAACCGTACCCGCCCGTGTCGTTGAAGAAGTCTACTGTGCCGTTCGCCATGATTACAGCCGTTCGAGGTTTTCCGCGCGCGGACCCTTGTCTGCCTGCACGATATCGAACTCGACCTCTTGGTCCTCTTCGAGGTCGGGGCCGCCGATATCTTCCATGTGGAAGAAGACGTCCTCCTCGGAGTCCTCGCTGTCGATGAAGCCGTAACCGCCCGTGTCGTTGAAGAAGTCGACCGTACCTGTCGCCATTGCACTCGGTCCGAGGCACTGGGGACATAAAAACCTGCGCAAATCCTCGCCGTCCATGCCACCCTTTCGCGCCCGCATGTCGTGGCATAAGACTCATTTCACCCGCGCGAGTGCGAAGCATAATGCCTTCCAGTGCGCGTCGCTTGCTCGATCGGACGTACGAACGTCTGCTCGAACGCGAGGTCGACGGCGCGCCCTCCCACGTCGCCGTGATCCAGGACGGCAACCGACGGTACGCCGACGAGCGTGGCAAGGACGCCTCCGATGGCCACCGTGCGGGGGCGGAAACCACCGAACAGGTCCTCGATTGGTGTGCCGATGTCGGCGTCGAGGAGCTCACCCTCTACACCTTCTCGACCGAGAACTTCGATCGCCCGCCTGAGGAGAACGAACGCCTCTTCGCACTGCTCGACGAGAAGCTCCGGGAGTTCGCCGAAGCCGAGCGCGTCCACGATCGGGAAGTCTCGATTCGTGCCATCGGCGAGACCGATCAACTGCCCGAGCACCTCCGCGACGCCGTCGAGTACGCCGAAACCCGCACCAGCGGCTACGATCAGCTCCGCCTCAACATCGCGCTCGCCTATGGAGGCCGCGCCGAACTCCTCGGCGCGGCCCGTGACGCCGCTCGCGCGGTCGAGGAAGGCGATCTCGCGCCACACGAGATCGGCGCCGACGAGATCGATCGTCGGCTCTACGAGGGGCCGACGCGCGACGTCGACCTCATCATCCGTACTGGTGGTGACGAGCGCACCTCGAACTTCCTGCCGTGGCACGCCAACGGCAACGAAGCAGCGGTCTTTTTCTGCACGCCCTACTGGCCGGCGTTCGCGAAAAAGGACTTCCTGCGGGCGATCCGGACCTACGAGTCCCGCGAGGAATCGTGGCGGCGCACCCGTGCGCGGCGCGCGCTCGCGCTGGTGCGGGCGGTCGGCAGTGCGGAGCTCGACGAGGCGAGCGCCATCGTCGATCGGTTCCGCGAGTATCTCCCGCGTCGCGAACTCGAACGGGTCGACCGCGACGAGGGCGAGTCGGCGACCGCCGACTGACTGGCGACGCACTGCGGGCGTTCATCACGTCGCACGACGCTCGACGGTCAACAGCGTCGCGGCAAGCACCGACAAAACCGCGAACGGGACGATTGCGTTGCCGATGCTGAACAGCGAGAGCACCGAAAGCATCGACGCTGCCACCGCGAGTCCCCAGACGCGCCACACGCGTTCGGTCCACGCCCAGTACCCAACGCCGAGCGAGAGCGCGGCGACGACGACCGACCAAAAGAGGATTATCGGTGCGTTCTCGGCGGCGAGCGTTGTGCCGTCTACGAACAGATATGGAATCGCGGACGTGACGAGCAGATAGCCAGCACCGAACAGTCCGGCGAGGGCCGCGAGCACGCCGACGCTCCTCCCGACGAGATTGAGGCGGGACCCGTCCGCCCGGTCGCGGTCGGTCGTGACGTTCACCACAGCCGACTGTTCGTTTCAACGGCACATAGTTCTTGTCGAGCCATGAAATCCGCTCGCCTTCCGGCCCTGGAGACATCACGGCGGCCGCTCTCCGGCCTCACTTTCCGTACCGGCGCTGTCGGTTCTGATAGTCCCGAAGCGCCCGCAGATAGTCGCGCTTCCGGAAGTCCCGCCAGTTCACGTCGGTGAAGTGGAGCTCCGAATACACCGACTGCCAGATCATGAAATCCGAGAGGCGCTCCGCGCCGGTCTTGATCACGAGGTCGGGATCGGTCGGAAAGACCAGCCGCTCCTCGATCGCGTCGCCGTCGACGTCGTCGGGCGCGAGCGTCCCGGCCTCGACCTGGGTTGCGACCCCGCGGACCGCCGCCGCGAACTCGTGTTTGCCACCGAGACCGATGCTGACCTGAATGGGGGCGTCGGCGCGCTCGGCGTCGTCGGGGCCCCGAACCGCGAGCTCGCGCGGCGCGTCACACCGCTCGAAGACCTGCCGGATGGCGGGCACGGCACCGGTGTCGAGCACGCTGACGTACACCATCACGCGGTCGGCCCCGTACTCGAACGCCCACGCGAAACAGTCCTCGAGGGTGCGGTAGGCACCGTCCTCCAGGAGGTCGCGCTCGGCGATAACCACCGCGATCCGCTCGGGCAGCGTGGCCGGGTTCCGGCGGACCCGGGCGGCGAGATACCTGTCGTAAAGTCCCACACCCCGACTACTCGCGGGGTGCGCCTAAAACTCACGGCTCGTCCCGGCGAAATCGGCGATTCGCCGCGTCACACCTGTCGGTTCCGGGCTTCGGGAGTGTTAAGTGGCCATCGGCGAAACGACGGGCAGTGACATCCACCGTCCGGCGGGCGGGCGCGTTCGCACTCGTCGGCGCGCTCTCGCTCGCCGCGCCCTTCCTCGGGCCCGCGATCGCGGCCCCGTTCGTGCTGATCGCCGGCCTCGCGGCCTTCGTGATCGACGACGGGCCGGTGTTCGAGCTGTTCGCCCGCTCGGGCGATCGCCAGGAACGCACCCTCTACGGGCTCGCGGGCTTCGCACTCGCGATCGCGGGGCTCGCGCTGTTCGCCTCGGTGTTCGAAATGCCGACGTTCGTGTTCGTGGCGAGCGTCCTCGTCCTCTCGGGTGGCACCCTCGCCGAGGCGGTGGCCCAGGAGTGGCGGGGCACACCGATCGCGGGCGTCGTCGGGTTCGTGGTCGGCGGAACTCTCACAGGCGCGGCGGGCCAGCTTGCTGTCGGACTCGCGGCTCCTGCGCCCCTGCCCGCGCTCGCGGTCTTTTACGCTGCCAGCGGGGCGTTGCTCGGCGCGCTGGTGCGCTCGGTGCTGTTCGAGCGCGACGATCCCCTCGTCCTGTTCTCGATGGGACTCCTGCTCTGGCTACTGGCCGCCCTCGAACCGTCGGTCCCCGCCACCGGAATCGGTCTCGCGCTCGCGGTCACCGCCGGGTTCGGCTATCTCGCGTACGCGCTCGACACCGCCTCGATCCCGGGGATGGTGACGGGCGTGCTCTCCGGCCTCCTGATGATCGTGCTCGGCGGGTTCGGCTGGTTCGCCCTCCTCATCGCCTTCTTCGCGGGCGGCGGGCTCGCCACCAAGTTCCGCTACGACCGGAAACGACAGCGCGGCATCGCCGAGGACGACGGCGGCGCACGCGGCAGCGGGAACGTGCTCGCGAACGCCGCGGTCGCGCTGGCTGCGGTGCTCGGCTACGCCGCGGCCCCGCTGCACCCCGTCGGCGGCGAACTGTTCCGGTTCGTCTTCGCGGGATCGATCGCCGCCGCGATGGCCGACACGCTGTCGAGCGAGATCGGCGGTCTCTACGATACCCCCAGGCTCATCACGACGCTCGAACCCGTCCCTCCCGGCACCGATGGCGGCGTGACGTGGCAGGGTGTGGTCGCCGGACTCGGTGGCGCGGCGCTGGTCGCCGGGCTCGCTGCCCTCGTCTTCGACGTGACACCTGCGGGCGCGGCGATCATCGCTGCGGCGGGCGTCGCGGGGATGATCGTCGACAGCCTCCTCGGGGCGCTGTTCGAGAACCAGCGCTTCGACAGTCTGCTCCCGGGTACGAGCGGCGTTCCCGGAGCCGAGCCCGGCGGCGGCTCGCTCGGGAGTCTGGAGTTCGACAACCGGACCGTGAACTTTCTCGCGACGCTCGCGGCCGCGATGATCTGTGCCGCGCTCGCCGTGAGCATCGGCCTCGCTCCGGGATGATCGAAATCCGCGAGGCGACCCGCGACGATCTCACGACGCTGCTCGCCATTCAGTCGGTGTCGCTCGACTCGACGTGGCCCGATCTCCTGCATGCGGGAATCGACGGCCCACCGTTGGTGCTGGTTGCCGGACAGCCGCCGGTGGGCTACGCGCTCGCGATCACGGGCGATCCAGCCTACCTCGCCGAACTCGCGGTCGCGCCCGATCACCGAGGAACGGGCCACGGCTCGGCGCTTCTCGGTGCACTCGTCGACCGCGTGGGTGGAAGCGAACTCCGACTCACGACCCGTGCGGATGCGAGGCGTGCGAAACGGTTCTACGAGCGCCACGGCTTCACGGTCGCCGAGCGGTTGCCGGGCCACTACGACGGCGACGACGGCCTCCTGCTCGTCCGTCAGTCCGAGGCCGATCTGCCGGACGGCGACGACGGCCTCCTGCTCGTCCGTCAGTCCGAGGCCGATCTGCCGGACGGCGACGACGAATCGGCCTCCCCGTCGGATTCGGGCCGGAGCTGAGCCGGCGTCCGCACCCGAACGCCGGTGGGTTTCTTGACGAACTCGCCCTCCGAACGCGCGACGACCTGCTCGACGCCGCGCTGGGCGGCGATGTCGAGTACGCGCTGGGAGAGTTCGCCGTCGATCACCACGCTCGCCGGCACCGCTGTCGCCTCGGCGATGGTATCGAACGCCTCTGCCGCCGGGGCCTCGGCTACCGTCTCGAACTCGGTGTCGAGCAGCCGAACACGCTCCGTTCCATCGTCGATGACTGCTCTGACGTGCCCTTGGAGCGTTTCGGGCTCGGATGTGGCGTCCGATTCGGTGTCGGCCGACTCGTCGTCCGCTGGTTCGTCGCTCGCCGGTTCGTCCGTGTCGCCGGTCGGTTCGCCGTTCGCGTCGCTCCTGGCCGATTCGGCTCCCTCGGTCGGTGCCTGTGCTCCGGGTTCGTCCCTTTCGTCCCCTTCGTCCGTCGAATCTGGTCCTGTCGAGGGCGACTCCGCCGAATCGACCGACTGGGTCGCCGGATCGCCGGCAGCGTCGTCCACCGACGTCTCGATCTGGCCAGCGAGGGCGTTGGATCGGGCCGCACCATCGGATTCGACCGGCGGCGCGGGCTCGGCGCTCTCGGGCGCGGGCCGCAAACTGCCGTCGGTGGCGGCGACGGCCTCGCGCGGGCTGCTCGCGCCCGCAACGAGATCGTAGGCGACCTTCTCGCGGAGTGCCGACAGCGCCGCCTCGCGCGCGAGGTCCTCGACGCTCTCTCCCGTTGGCGCGACCGCGACGTAGTCGACATTGCCGACCTGATCGAGCTCCTTCAAGATCAGATCGCCCCCGCGGTCGCCGTCGAGGAAGGCGGTCGTCGTGCGCTCCGTGGTGAGCGCGGCGACCGCGTCGGGGACGTTGGTGCCCTCGACCGCGATGGCGTTTTTGACGCCGTACCCGAGCAGGGTGAGCACGTCCGCACGCCCCTCAACCACGATGATCGCGTCGGCGTCGGCGACCCGCGGGCCGGCCGGCAGCCCCTCGTAGGTGGTGATCTCCCCGGTGCGTGCGCTCTCGCGGACGGCCTCGACGAGCTCCGCCGAGCTCATCGTGCTCTCCTCGAACGCGCCCAGCAGCGCCTTCGCTCGATCGACCACCTCGCGGCGTCTGGCCGCCCGAACGTCCTCGATCCGGTCGACGTCGACGATCGAGCGACACGGCCCGATCCGGTCGATGGTTTCGAGCGACGCGCCGAGGATCGCGGTCTCGACCTTGTCGAGCCCGCTCGCGATGGTGATCCGGCCGAACGACTGGCCGTTTTGAGAGTTGATCGTCACGTCGATCCGGCCGACCTTCGAGGCGTCCTGAAGCGTCCGGAGATCGAGGTCGTCGCCGAGCAGCCCTTCGGTCTGGCCGAAGACTGCGCCGACAACGTCGTTGCGCTCCACCACCCCCTCGGCGGTGACGTCCGCGTGAATCAGATACTTCGCTGAGTCCTCCATGATTGTGAACTGCCCCAGTGGGGCGTACTCCGTGAACCGCGTTGAAACCGCGTCACTGATGCAGCAGATATTGCCAGTCCGAACGCATATACCTACCGCCACACGGCTCCGTCGTAAAAACCGGACGTGAAACGCTCAGTCCGCAGTCGGGGCGACTCGTTGGGCGTCCGCCATCGCGAGCACGTCGTCGAAGAAGTCGAGCGAGTCGTGTGGGCCGGGGTTGGCCTCGGGGTGGTACTGACGGGTGATGACGTCGAGTGCGTCGCTCGCGAGCCCTTCCGGCGTGTCGTCGTTGACGTTGATCTGTGTGACGTCGAGCTCGCCCGGCTCGGTCACGGTGTAGCCGTGGTTCTGGGTCGTCATCACCACACGGCCCGAATCGAGGTCACGAACCGGCTGGTTCACGCCGCGGTGGCCGAAGGCCATCTTTTCGGTGGTACCGCCGAGGGCCGCCGCGACGATCTGCTGGCCGAGACAGATCCCGGCGAGCGGGAGGTCGCCCGCGAACTCCTCCACGAGTGCCTGAGCGGCCTCGAAGTTCTCGGGATCGCCGGGGCCGTTCGAGACGAACAGGAGGTCCGGATCAGTCCTCGAAACGTCTTCGGGGGTGGCGTCGTACGGCAGCACGGTGACGTCCGCACCACGCTCCATGAGCGACGACCGGATCGAGCCCTTCGCGCCGCAGTCGATCAGCGCGACGTCGTACGCTCCATCGCCCTCGTAGCGCGCGGGTTCGTCGACGCTGACCGTCGCGCCGATGTCGGTGTGCTCGCTCATTCCCCTGCACCGATCGAGCTCGGCGAGTGCGTCCTCGGGGGTCGCGTCGGGGCCGGCGGCGATCCCACACTCCATCGCGCCCTCCTCGCGGACGTCGGTCACCACGTCGCGGGTGTCGAGGTGATCGATCGCGGGGATTTCTTCGCTTCCGAGCCACTCGGCAACGTCGTCGGTGAGTTCGCGCGCGAGGACCGCCGTGGGCTGGACCTGATCGGATTCGAACCGCTCGTCCCGAACGCCGTAGTTGCCGATCAGCGGGTACGAGAAGGTGAGCACCTGCTCGGCGTAGGAGGGATCGGTGAGACTCTCCTCGTAGCCGGTGTAGGCGGTCGTGAAAACCAGTTCGCCACGGGCCGTGCCCGGGGCGCGCGCACGCCCGGTCAGGACGTGGCCGCCCTCGATCGCCACGTAGGCATCCGTCATTACGATATGCGTACAGACGCACCCCTAATAACCGTTGTGTTCGAAACAAGGTTACGATATTCGTAATCGTGAAGTGCCGGCGATCGGTACGGTCACGAATGGACGACCTCGATCGCCGCATCCTGAACGTCCTCCGACGCGATTCGCGGACACCGTACACCGAGATCGCCGAGGAAGTAGGAACGTCGGAGGGGACGGTCAGAAATCGCGTCGAGCAGCTCGTCGACGATGGGACCATCGAGCGCTTCACCGTGACCACCCGGACGGGTAACATCAAGGCGATGATCGAAGTCGGGGTCGCGGTCGACGTCGACACCTCGGCAGTCTCGAAGCGGATGACCGAGTGGCCCGAGGTGGATTTCGTCTGGCAGGTTTCGGGCGAGGAGGACGTGGTGCTCGTCGTCGACGCGGCCGATACCGCCGCGGTCAACGCGCTGATCACCCAGGCCCGCGAGCTCGACGACGTCGTGAGCACCAAGACCCGGCTGATCCTCGACGAACGCCGCGGGTAGGGTGGTCGTCGTCAATCCCCGAGCGCCGCGATCCCGGCGCGGAGCTGTGTCCAGCCGCTCGTGACCAGTGCCTGGGGAAATCGTCGCCGTGCGCCGTCGAGTGTCTCTATGAGCGCCGCCGTGGCGTCGTCGAAGATTCCGGTTCCGTGGCCGAGGAGAATTCGCTCCGGACGGAGATCACCGAACAGGTGTCGTGGTGGAAACAGCCGTCCGGGGAGAAACAGCGCGATGCGCTCGTCGCCCACGGTCGCCGAAAGCTCGGTGCTCAGCACGTCGGGGACGTAGAGCGTCCCGTTCGATTCGTGGTACGCGATCGATTCTCGACAGCCCGGGAACGGCCGCGCGTTCCGCACCCGAAAGCCGGAATCTCCGATCTCGTCGGTGAACTGCTCGATCGGTGCGTCGATGCGCGCCGTGGCCCGGTTCAGCCACCGCGGGACGTGAACCGACACGCCATAGCGCTCCGCGAAGACGGCGGCATCTCGGGCATGAAAGTCCGACAGAACGGCCACACCGACGATTTCGCCGATCGATTCGATGAGGTCGTCCACGCCCGGTGCGTCGAGCGGGTCGACGAGCCACACGCCGTCGTCGCCACCGATTGCGTGACTCGCCCGCCGACCGTCCTCGTGGGGATGCGCCAACCAGCCGACGCCACCCGCCCACCGATCGATGGGGCGACACTTGGTCGGCTCGTCGCGTGCGTACATCGGCATGGCCGACCCGTCGGCGGAACTGGTCAAGAGTATTGTGCTTCGGCCGGAACGAGCGCCGTCAGTCGTCCTCGGGCGGCGCGCCGACGCCCGGGGTGGCCCACTCGGGACGGTCGAACTGCTCGCTCTCCTCGTGGATGTATCGATAGAGCCGGCCGATGACCTGGTAGGGGAGCCAGTCGTCGACTCGTGGCTCGACCCGTCCGTCCTTGATGGCTGCGACCACGTTTTCGGGGGTGGGTTCGGCGACGTCGACTGCGGTGTACGCCCGGCCGACCTCCGGGGGGTAATGGACGTCGCTGCCGCCGGTCATCGGGAGTCCGTGGCGGTCGGCGAGGCGTTCGACCCACGCCCGCGTTCGGGGGTGTTTCCCGTTGACCTCGATGGCGTCGAACGACGCGTCGACCTCTCTGACCGTCGAGTTTCGGTAGGGATGAGCGACGATCGCGGCACAGCCCCGATCGTGGGCGATTTCGACGACTTCCGTTGGCGTGAGCTCTCCGCGCACCGTCTCGGACGGTGGATCGGGGCCGACCACGAGCACGTGACCCTTCGTCGTCGAAACCTCGATTCCGGGAATGACCGCGACGCCGGCGAGTTCGTCGCCGAACTCCCGATAGTAGTCGTGGTTGGTGGTGGCGACCCCGTCGAGCCCGCGAAGGCGTGCGGTCCCGGCGAGCAGCCGGGCCCCGAGCGGGTCGTAGGCGTCGCCGAGCCGACGATGACCGTGGAAGAATCGCGTGTGTGCGTGGAGGTCGATCCGATACACACTGGACGGTGGAGCCGGCAGGCCTTTGCTGTTCCGTCCGCAATCAGGGGGCCATGAACGGACGATCGGTGCGCAGAGGGCGTGGTCCCGAACCCCCCATCCGCACCGACGGCGGCCGCGCTGCCGACGGGCACGCCACCGATACCGGGAGCGAGGGATCGCGGGTGCTCGTCCTGAACCCGGTGAGCGGGAGCGCCGATCACACCGAGCGGATCCACGAGCTCGCCGCCGATCACGACTTCGCCGTCCGCGAGACCAGCGAGGCCGGCGACGCCATCGAATTCGCCCGCGAAGCGGCCGACGCCGACCTCGTCGCGGCCGCCGGGGGCGACGGGACGATCCACGAGGTGGTCCGAGGCCTCTACGACGCCGACGCGCTCGATTCGACGACTATCGGGGTCGTGCCGACGGGAACGGGCAACAACTTCGCCGGCAACATCGGGGTCGGCGATGTCGAGGAGGCGTTCGCGGTGCTCGAAACCGGCGATACGCGCGATATCGATTGCGGGATCGCGAACGGTCGGCCGTTCGTCAACTCCGCGATCGCGGGGCTGACCGCCGACGCGAGCTCCGAGACCACCGCCGACATGAAAGACAGCTTCGGCGTACTCGCATACGTCGTGAACACCGTCCAAACCGCCGCGTCGTTCGAGGGGCTCACGATCGACGTCGAGACCGCCGCGGACGAGGAGTCGTGGCACGGCGAGGCGGCGTTCGTCCTCATCGGCAACGGCCGCCGGTTCCCCGTCGAGGGCCACACTCAGGCCGACATGGAGGACGGCCGGTTCGAGGTCACCATCATCGAGGACCGTCCGACCGGGAAGCTCGTCGGTGAGGCTGCCATCCGGCGGCTGCTGGGGACCGACACGTCGAACATCACCCGACTCGAAACCGCCGCGCTCTCCATCTCCGTGCGGGACGGCGAGCCGGGAACGTTCAGCCTCGACGGCGAGATGCTCTCGGCGCGCGAACTCGATGTCGAGGCGGAGCGCGAGGCGCTCTCGATCCGGGTCGGCGAGGGCTACGAGATCGACCCGGAGCCGCTGGACTGATCCCCACTCGTCGACGTTCGGATCGGCGGCCGCACAGCTCCGGCGGCGACCTTCCTCCCGGGAGTCGAAGCCGCTTTGAGTCCCCTCCGCGAGACCCACCCATGAGCACGCCCGAGTCACCCAGCGCGGACGCCGACGCGGCCCACCCGAACGCCGGCCAGGACGTGATCGCGGTCGACGCCGACGACGAGCCGACGGGGACGGTCAACCGCCTCGACGCCCACACCGGCGACGGGACCCGCCACCGCGCGTTCACGGTGATGGTCTTCGATCAGGACGGCCGCATTTTGCTCGCCCAGCGCAGCCCCGACAAGCGCCTCTGGGACACCTTTTGGGATGGCACCGTCGCCTCCCACCCAGTCGAGGGCCAGACCCAGGTCGAGGCCACTCGCGAGCGCCTCGTCGACGAGCTCGGCATCACCGCCGACCAGTACGAGGAGGTCCGGGTGACCGATCGCTTCGAGTACAAACGCTACTACTACGACGAAGGCATCGAGCACGAGGTCTGCACCGTGCTGAAGGCCACGCTTGCCGATACCGACCTCGACCCCGACGAAAGCGAGGTCGCCGGCCTGCTGTGGGTTCCCTACGAGCACCTCCACGAGAACCCGCGGTGGTACCGCCAGCTCCGACTCTGTCCCTGGTTCGAGATCGCGATGCGCCGCGATTTCTAGAACGTACCTTTTTACTTCGTCGGGTGTCCTCGCGCTCGCTGCGCTCGCGCTGCGGGCACCACTCCTCGCAAAAATCTACGCTAAAAACACCCGCTCGCTCACCCCTTTGGGGTTCGCTCGCGGTAGACCTGCTGGCGCTTTCCGCGACCGCACGGCAACCGCCTCCGCGGCCGCACAGCACCGTCGAAGCCCTCGGCGCTCCCCCGCTGGTCGCGCCTCGCCCTTCATCCGCCAGGAACCGCCGCCGCACTGCTCCCGCCACCGAAACCACACCGCAGCCGCCGGCCGCACGGTGGTCCGGTGCAGTCATGACACCGGCGCACACACGAAACGCATGGGCATCGACGAACCCGACATCGATTCCGCAGCGTTCCTCGACGACGTGGAGATGCGCGTTGGCGAGATCGTCGCTGTCGATGAGTTCCCCGAAGCGCGAAAAGACGTCTACAAGCTTGACGTCGACTTCGGCGGCGAAACCCTCCAGTCGGCAGCCGGACTGACGCGCTACGAGCAGGACGAACTCCTCGGTCGCCAGGTGATCGCTGTCGTGAACCTCGGCACCGTTTCGATCGCGGGCTTCGAAAGCCAGTGTCTCGTGACCGGCGTCGACGCGGCCGACGGCGACGGCGTCGTGCATCTCCAGCCCGAGGGTGAGGTCGAGAACGGTGCGCGGGTGTACTGACCTATCCTCGCCGACGGTTCGCGATCCGCTCGACAAGGTTTATTCGTCGCTCAGGGGAACGAACGACCATGCAGACACACATCGTCCCGGTCGGGTTCGACTACGACCGGCTCATCGCGCCCCTCGTACGGGACAAACTCGATGTCGATCACGTGATCCTTCTCGAAGGCGCGGTCGGGAGCGCCGCGAACGTCGAATACTCCCGCAATCTCGCGGCGAAGCTCGAACAGGACTTCCGGAACCTGCTTGGCGCGGAGACCGAGCGGTTCGTCGTCGACGACGTCTACGACTACGACGCGGCGTTCGAGCAGGCCTACGAGATGATCAACACCGAGCTCGACGCGGATCGGGAGGTCTGGGCCAACATCAGCGCGATGCCCCGAACCGTGAGCTTCGCTTTCGCTACCGCCGCCCACTCGATCGGCGTCGAGCGCAGCGAGGACCGCGGACAGATTCACACCTACTACACGATCCCCGAGAAGTACTTAGAAACCGAGCTCGCCGAGGAACTCCACAGACAGATCGACCTCCTCGAGGATCTCGCCGGCGAGGTCGACGACGAGCGCGTCGACGAGCGCCTTCGGAGTGCGCGCGACCTGCTCGCGGAGTTCGACGAGCGCGGCACCACCATCGGCGCGAAGGCGGTCGACGGCAGCCATATCATCGAACTTCCCGTTGCTTCCTTCTCGAACGTCAAACCGTTCGAGGAGCTGATCCTGTTCAAACTCGGCGAGGACGGCCCGTTCGAGTCGGTAAGCGAACTCGCGCAGGCGCTCGCGCGCGAACTCTCCGAGGAGTACACCGACAGTTTCCGATCGAAAGTGATCTACAACGTCGATCGGCTCGGCCCCGGCGGGAAGGGGTACATCGAACAGGACGCGCAGGGGAAATCCCACCGGACGCGGCTCTCGCGGATCGGCGAGCTGTGGGTGCGCTCGCACGCGAACGGGGAGACACGAACGGAGTGAGTACCTCGGAGGCGGAACCGACTACTGCCCGGTTTCGAGCTTCTTCACCCGGGTCGCGAGCACGAGAAACGTCGCGAGCAGTGTCAGCGTCACCGCTGCGGCCGCCGCGAGGTCGTGGGCAGGCAGCGAGTGACCGATCACGCCGTCGACGAACTCCGCGCGCAGGAGGGTATGGTGGTAGTCGCCGACGAGCGGGACGAAGTAATCGACCACGTCGTTGAACCCGTACCATGCCACGGCGACCGCGACCGCGCCGACCGGAAAGTCGGCGTAGCGATGGATCACGAAGGCTTGCAGCGCCATCGCGAGATGGCTCAGGATCAGGAACCAGTAGAGCCACGCCGCGATGCCACTCGGGCCGTTGACGAACAGTTGGACGAACGGCGTCCAGAGGCCGAGTTTGAGACAGCCGAAAAAGGCGAGCGCGTTCAGCCACTCCGGGTCGTAGCCGAACTTCCACGCCGCGAGCGACAGCGCGACGAACAGCGTCGCTGCCGGACTGTCGGGCACGAACGGCCACATCACGATCGGGGTTCCGGCGAACTGGACTCGATAGTACCAGAAACCGAAGGCCGTGCCGACGAGGTTCACCGTAATGACGAGCCACACGAGCCGAAACCCGAGGTCCTCGATCGCACGTGGCACCGGCGCGACGTACCACGGCAGCGCGTCGCGGTCGGGAACCCGTCCGTCGAGGACGCGCCCGAGCGGGCCGACACCGGGTTCTCCGGCCATTGTGTGGTCGAAGGGTGGCCGTGGCAAAACGATGGCGGTCCGATCGGAAGACGGCGTGCCGTCGAGACCGCCGAACCGCAGCGACTGGTCAGTCGAGTGCGGCGTCGATCGCGCAGTCGAGATCGCGACGCTGGTCGTCGAGGTGTTCGATCCCCACCGAGACACGAATCAGGCCGTCGGTCAGCCCCGCTTCGAGGCGCTCTTCGCGCGGGATCGCGGCGTGGGTCATCGCGGCGGGCTGTTCGATCAGGCTCTCGACGCCGCCCAACGATTCGGCGAGCGTGAACACCTCCGTACTCTCGACGACCGTACTCGCCTCCGCCAGGCTGCCGTCGAGCTCGAAACTCAACATCCCACCGAAGTCGTCCATCTGCCGTGCGGCGAGGTCGTGCTGTGGGTGTGAGTCGAGCCCGGGGTAGTACACCTCGCTCACGTCGGGATGGTCGTCGAGCCACGTGGCGAGCGCACGGGCGTTCTCGCAGTGGCGATCCATCCGCACCGGGAGGGTCTTGGTTCCCCGGAGGACGAGAAAGCTCTCGAAGGGACCGGGTGTCGCGCCGACAGAGTTCTGGTAGAACCCGATCCGTTCGTCGAGGTCGTCGCTATCGACCACGAGCGCGCCGCCGACCACGTCCGAGTGCCCTCCGAGATACTTCGTCAGCGAGTGACTGACGATGTCCGCGCCGTGTTCGAGCGGGCGCTGGAGATACGGCGTGGCGAAGGTGTTGTCGACCGCACACAGCGCGTCGTTCGCGTGGGCAAGGTCGGCGAGCGCGGCGATGTCGACCACTCGCATAAGGGGGTTCGTCGGGGTTTCGAGCCAGAGAAGTTCGGTATCGGGTCCCATTGCCGACGCGACCGCATCGGGATCGGTGGTGTCGACGAAGTCGAAATCGAGATCGTACTCCTCGTAGACTTGGGTGAACAGTCGGTGTGTCCCTCCATAGACATCGTTGCCCGCCACGACGTGATCGCCCGCTTCGAGCAGGTTCAGCACGGTGTTGATCGATCCCATCCCGCTCGCGAAGGCGCGACCGTGAGCGCCACCTTCGAGGCTCGCGAGATTGGCTTCGAGGTCGGTGCGGGTCGGATTCCCCGTCCGGGAGTACTCGTAGCCACGATCCTTGCCGGGAGCGTCCTGGACGTACGTGGAGTTGGCGTGGATCGGCGTCATCAGCGCGCCCGTCTCCGTGTCGGGTGCCTGGCCGGCGTGGATCGCGCGGGTCTCGATGTGATCCTCGTGACCGTCGTGGTCCGTGTGATCCGTACCGTCGTTGTTCGCCATGAGTCGACGTGGGTGGCGCGAACCGTGACTCTTGTCGTTTCTACCCTTCCCAGTTCTCGAACTCGTCGTAGATCCCCTTCGAGAGGTAGCGCTCCGAGGAGTCGGGAAACACCGTCACCACCGTGTCGTGGGGGGCGTCGATCTCACCATTCGAAATCCGTTCGGCCACGTCGCGGGCGGCGACGCTCGCCATCCCCGCGCTCGCCGCGACGAGGTGACCTTCCTCGCGTGCGAGCCGTTTGAGTTCGTCCTGGGCGGTGCGATCCCCGACTCGAAGCACTTGATCGACGATCGCGGGATCGAACAGCTCGTTCTTCGAGGGGTCGTGCGTGCCGATCCCCTCGGTTTTGTACTCGCCCTCCTCGACATCGGTGCCCATGACCTCGGCGTAGCGCGATCCCTGGGGTTCGACCGCGGCAACGAACGTCTCCGGGTGCTGCTCGCGGGCGTAGCGTGCGAGTCCCATGAGCGTCCCCGCCGTGCCACAGCCTGCGACCACCGCACCGACCCGCCCGTCGAGCGCGTCGTGGATCTCGGGGGCGGTGGTCGCGTAGTGCGCCTCGGCGTTGAGCGGGTTCGCGAACTGCTGGGGGACGACCGCGTTCTCGTGTTCGGCGGCGAGCTCGTCGGCGCGATCGATCGCGCCGCCCATCCCCTCGTCGGTCGGCGTGTTGACGACCTCCGCGCCCAGCGATCGCATCAGCTGCTGCTTTTCGAGGCTGAACCGCTCGGGCACCACGAACACCGCCTCGACGTCCAGCTGGGTGGCGGCGAGCGCGATCCCGATTCCGGTGTTGCCGGCCGTGGGTTCGATCACGGTCCCACCAGGATCGAGGTCGCCACGGTCGAGCATTGCTTCGAGCATATACTCCCCGATGCGGTCCTTGACGCTCGCGCCGGGGTTGAACGATTCGAGCTTCGCGTACACCGGGACCGATTCGGGGGCGGCGTGAACGCGAACCAGCGGGGTCTCGCCGATGGCCTCGTTCACCGAGTCGAGCGGTTCTCGGTGGGTCGTCATCGGCCGTGCGGGGACGACGGGCTGGCTTTGGGGATCTGTGCCGGGGACATGAGCGGTATCATCGTTACGACTGAGGCAGTATTCGCGCGGGCGACGTTTGTTCCTTCTGCCTTCGGCGGCCGAACGATCTGTGGCCGAAGAGGAGGGTTAAGTGCGTCGGGCGGCAACTCCGGTCATGGCCGACGAGACCGACTTGGAGGAACTGAAGCGCGGTACCGACCTCGTGAAACGGGGGTTCGCCCGGATGCAGCAGGGCGGGGTCATCATGGACGTCGTGAACGCGGAGCAGGCACGGATCGCGGAGGACGCCGGCGCGGTGGCGGTGATGTCGCTCGAAGCCGTCCCCGCCGACATCCGCAAGCGCGGCGGCGTCGCCCGGATGGCCGATCCCGCCGACGTGACCGAAATCATCGAGGAGGTCTCGCTCCCGGTGATGGGCAAGTCGCGGATCGGCCACACCAAGGAGGCCCAGATCCTCGAAGCCACGGGCGTCGACATGATCGACGAATCCGAAGTTCTGACGCCCGCCGACGACGAGTACCACATCGACAAGCGCGACTTTACTGCGCCGTTCGTCTGCGGCGCGCGCGATCTCGGCGAAGCACTCAGGAGAATCGGCGAGGGTGCGGCGATGATCCGGACCAAGGGCGAGGCCGGCACCGGCGACGTCAACCAGGCAGTCTACCACCAGCGCACGATCAAGGGCGCGATCCGGAAGCTGGAGGGGATGAACCACGAGGAACGCGAGGCCTACGCCCGCGAGATCGAGGCCCCCGCCGACCTCGTCCACGAGACTGCCGAGGCCGGCCGGCTGCCCGTGGTGAACTTCGCCGCTGGCGGGATCGCGACTCCTGCGGACGCCGCGCTGATGATGCACCACGGCTGTGACGGCATCTTCGTCGGGTCGGGCATCTTCGGTGCGGAGAACCCCGCCGCGATGGGCGAAGCGATCGTCGAGGCCACCAACTCGTGGGACGATCCCGAGACGCTCGCGGAGATCGCCACGAACGCCGGCTCGGGGATGAAAGGCGACGCGAACGCCGACCTCGCCGAGGAAGAGAAGCTCCAGGGTCGCGGCGTCTAGTCACCCACTTTTTTACACGGGGTCCTCGGCTCGCTTCGCTCGCCTCAAACCCCGTCCAAAAACCTGGACTAAAAACACCCGCTCACTCACTCGCTCCGCTCGTTCGTTCACGGTAGGACTGCTGGCGCTCTTCCGCACCGCAACAGCCCCGTGACCGCACAGCACCGCCCGAGCCCTCGACCGTTCGCTTCGCTCACGGTCTCGCCCTCGATCCGCCAGGACCGCCCCGCAACCGCACCACAGCCACGCTGCACCGCTCTGCGCCCGCACCGCCATGCGAACAGCCGACGAATCACAGGCCGAAACTACAACTACGTCCCCGTCCCAACGCGGCGCATGGATCGTGTGAACCCGGCCACCGGCGAGGCGCTCGAACCCGTCGAGGGACACTCTGACGAGGAGGTCGACGACGCGCTCGGGCGCGCGAACAGGGCGTTCGAATCGTGGCGCGACCGCTCGATGATCGAGCGCCGCGAACTCCTCGCCGACGCCGCAAGCGTCCTCCGCGAGAACAAACACGAGTACGCCGAGGTCATGACCCGAGAGATGGGCAAACCCATCTCGGGGGCGCTCTCGGAAGTCGAGAAATGCGCATGGGTGTGTGACTACTACGCCGAGACCGCCGGCGAGCAGCTCGCTGACGAGGCCCTCCCGAGCGCGTCCGAGGCGTCCGCATTCGTCTCCTACGAGCCTCTCGGCCCGATCCTCGCGGTGATGCCGTGGAACTACCCGTTCTGGCAGGTGTTCCGGTTCGCCGCGCCCCACCTCACCGCTGGCAACGTCGGCCTCCTCAAGCATGCCTCGAACGTCCCCGAATGCGCGATGGCGATCGCGGACGTCTNGAGATGTGTATAAGAGACAGGGGCCGCGACGCTAACGGGAAGCGAATACGCCGGCCGGGCGGTCGCCGAGACCGCCGGCCGCGAACTCAAGAAAACCGTCCTCGAACTCGGCGGGAGCGACCCGTTCGTGGTGCTCGACGACGCCGACCTCGACGCCGCCGCCGCGACCGGCGCGGGCGCGCGCACCCTGAACTCCGGCCAGTCGTGCATCGCCGCGAAGCGGTTCATCGTCCACGAGGACGTCTACGACGAGTTCCTCGGCAAGTTCTCCGACGAGATGGAGGATTTGGTTATCGGCGATCCCACCGACGAGGACACCGACATCGGCCCCCAGGCCCGCGAGGACCTGATGAACGACCTCCACGACCAGGTCGAGCGCACGCTCGACGACGGGGCGAGCCTCGAACTCGGTGGCGAACCGATGGATCGGGAGGGGTTCTACTACCCACCGACCGTCCTCACCGATGTCCCGGAGGACGCCGCTGCGGCCTGCGAGGAGACGTTCGGTCCGGTCGCGCCGGTCTTCCAGGTGGCCGACGAGGACGAAGCGATCGAACTCGCGAACGACGTCGATCTCGGGCTGGGTGCCTCGGTCTGGACCGAGGACCTCGAACGCGGCGAGCGGGTCGCCCGTCGGTTCGAGGCGGGGTGTTGTTTCGTCAACGAACTCGTGAAATCCGATCCCCGAGTGCCGTTCGGTGGGATCAAGAATTCGGGGTACGGCCGCGAACTCGCCGGCCACGGCATCCGGGAGTTCGTCAACAAGAAGACGATCTGGGTCCAGTCTCCTGAAGGCGAGTAGACCGGAAGACGTTCGTTCTTGCTGGCGTTCGATCGGGCATGGACGTCCAGCCGCCGCCGTCCGATGCGGAGCTGCTGACCGATCCCGGCCAGCGACTCGTTGAGCACGCCCGTGAGGCGACTGAGACTGCATTTGATCCCGAGCACTTCGACGGCGCGCACATGGTCGGCGCGGCCGTTCGGACGACCGACGGCGATGTGTTCACCGGTGTTAGCCAGCCCGCCGGCGTCGGCCGTGCGTCGGTCTGTGCGGAGCCGTCAGCGCTCTCGGCCGCTCGGATTGCCGGGGCCGACGGGTTCGCCGCCAGCGCCGCGGTTCGTCATCCACTGCCGGACGAGGATCGCGAATTCGAGGTCGTGAGTGCTTGTGGCGTCTGTCGCGAACTGCTCTGTGACTACGACGAGTCGTGTGCCGTGATCTTCCCGACGACTGACGGGCCACGAAAGGCTCCCGTGGAGTCGCTGTTGCCGACGCGACACTGGTAACGTCCCGTACAGTCAAGCGTCGTACCATCGATACGCCGGTATGGGATTCGGACCGACGGACGCACAGCGCGACCTACGGGACGACGTGCGAGAGTACGCACGAACCGAAATCGTGCCACTGGCCGCCGAAATCGATCGAAACGAGGAGTATCCGGCGGAGATTCTCGACGTCACGGATGCGGTTCTCGACGACTGAACTACTCTCGACCACCCAGGGTCCGTCAGCATCGAACGGTCTTCCGGATGTACCCGTTCCGTGAGGATTGCCGGCCACTTACTGATCGGTGACGACGGTGATCACCGGGTGACTTCATCACCCCAGTAGCGCGACGAGATCGGCGACATCGTGGGTTTCGAGGGTTCTGACGGCGTCGACGATCCGTTCTCTATGATCCTCGTCGTAGCGTTCCTCGGTCATCGTGTGGAACTTCGTCTCTACTTGGCCCCACGTCATCGGATCGGTCGGATGGCCGCTGAACGCGTCCTTTGCGACGTGGCGGGTCGCGTCGTTCGTGAGCTCGATGTCGACGACTGCGGGCATCTCGCCGTCCTCGAAGCGCCGGGTGAGTTCCTCGTCCTCCTTGACCTCCACAGTTCGAAGGAGTTCCTGAACGTCCTCTCGCTGAATGCGCTCGGGATCGTAGGCATCGTTCGTGAGCTCGCGGTCGATCAGCGCCGCCGCGAGCATGTATGGGAGGGAGTGGTCGGCCTGGGCTTTCGTCTCGACCTCGTATCTCGATCCCTCGCCGCCGCCGATGATGAGTTTCGCGCCGTGGAAGGTGTCGAGGCGGATCGCGTTCACCTGGTCGGGATCGATGTCGGCCCGCTCGGCGAGTTCGATCACGCCCTCGACCGCGGACTGGGCGTAGGTCTCGGCGACGTAGCGCTTGGTCATCGTGTCGAACACGCGCCCACACCCGGGATCGAGATCCACGGTGAAATCGCCCGCAATGATCTGTTTCCATCCCTTCTGGCCCTCGAAGAGGTTCGTCGGCCCGCCCATCCCGTTGCTGGCGAGCAGCGCCGAATAGATCGCGTTCCGGGCGGCGTTCGCACTCGCGACGCCCTTCCACTCGTTGATTCCTCCTGTGCGGGTCACTCGAAGTGCGTTGTGGGCGGTCCCGGCGATCCCGACCGCGTTCCGGAGTTCCTCGTGGCTGAGCCCGAGCACCTTCCCCGCACCCGCTGCGGCCGAGATGACGGTGTGGGTCACGTGATCGTACCCGCGGTCGCGGACGGGCGCGTTCCACGCGAGTTCGCCCTGGATCTCGTAGCTCACGCCGATCGCCTCGACGAGCTCCGCGCCGGTGGCGTCGGTGTGCTCACCGCACGCGATCAGGCTCGCGATGTTGTCGCTCGGATGTGGGGTCTCGCCGGGCGCGAGAAACGAGTCCATGAAATCCAGATATCTGGTGAGCGTGGTGTTGTACATCGCCGCTCCCGTCGGACTGGCGCGCATCGCCGATCCCCACAGCCGGGCAGCGTCGCCCGATGCAGTCGTTTCGACCGTCTCGCGGACGGCCTCGACTGGCTCCGCGCCGAGCGCACCCACCGCGATCCCGACCGAGTCGAGCACGCGCTTTTTCAGTTCCTCGATCGTGTCGTCGTCGAGATCGTCGAACGCAACCGCCTCGGTGAACGACGCGAGCTCGTCGGTCGTGGTCATAGTTCACATATTCCTGACGCCGGCAAAAGCTTTCGCCGCCGACCGTCACACTGCATCGCATCGCACTACCGCGACGATTTATTCCGACCGACGGCCAACCACGTCCGAACCATGAGCGAGAGCGTGGGGCCAGCGGTGAGCGGGACAGGATCGCCGGTACGGATCACCGAGCGTGATAGCCAGAAGGTCAAGCTGGTGTTCGGCCACGCAGACTCCGGGGAACTGCTCGCTACCGCCGACGGGACGACTCTCCCGATCCCCGAAACCGACGAACCGATCCGCTTCGGTGAGATCGGGCCTGACGAGACGGGTAGTCAGGCCGCGAACGTCGGCGACGAAACGTACGTCGTGGTGGGTCGAGAGTACCACTACTTCGACGTCGACATCGCGGACGTCCCCGAACGCGAGGAATCGGCGTGTCTCGTGACCGTCGTCGTTCGGGTGCTGCCGGAAGCCACCATCGAGAAGTGATCGAGCAGCGAACGATGGTTCCTCGACGACGATGGATCGATGACTGAGGGGCCGACACGCGGTCGTGTCGCCCAAAAACACTCGTCACGGTGTTCCGAGCGACGACTATCGAGCGACGGCCGCTCCTCGCTGGAACCACCGATCTGTTGTGAGTGCGGCTGAGGACGAGGACGAAAACCGACTGTCAGTTAGGCACCGGTCCGGAGGTCTTTCACACCGACCTCGGTGCCGTCGCGGTAGAGCGTCACCGGGCCGTCGGCGGCGACGAAAACGCGTGAGGCCCCGTCGATCCGGTAGCGATGTTTCGTTCCGTCGAGTTCGCCGTGCGCTGTGCCGAGGACGGGCTTGCCCCCGTCGCCGTTTCCTGAGCCACGTTTTTCGACTGCACCATCGCCTCCGAGGACGTAGACAGTCTTTCCGGCCGCGGCCTCGACCGCCAATTCCCACGGCTCGTCCTGTGTGGTACTTCCTTCATCGCCCGGACAGTCCTTGTCGGTGGTGAGGTTCTCGGTCGCGGCTCCCTCGACGGGCGTGCCGCTCACGTTCACGTTCGAGTTCCGGACCGTCGTGCCGGACGAGCCGGTACATCGTACGCCGGTCCGGTTCTTTCCGTCACACGAGACGCAGAGTTCGTTGATGGTCGAGTTCGGCCGATCGACCAGTCGGATCGCCGGGGCCGCGCCGCCTCGGCCGATGACCGAAACCTGCTCGATCGTCGCGGCGTGGGGCGTCGGTGGTGGACTTCGATTGCCGATGCCACACGGCTGTTTTCCGACCACACCGCGGACGCCGCCGGTATCGATCCGGATGCGGACGTTGTGGACGCCGAACGCGCCGGTGTCCTGGTTCGCGACCACCGCGCCGTCGGAGTGAGGTGTGTCGGCGATCCGGATCGTGGAGTCGCGTGCTTCGGCTCCGTGGACCTTCGATTTCGGGCCGTCGAAACGGACGCCACGGGTGTTGAGCGCCGATTCGGGGTTCGGCGAGCGCGAATCCCGCATGTCGACCTCGAGCAGCGCGTTCTGGACGTAGCTGCCCTCGCTGCCGAGGCGGACCTGCGAGATGTCGTTGTTCCGGAACAGGCCACCCTCGACCTGGACCGCGCCGTTGGTCCGGCTGGTGTAGAGACCGTTGTTCGGGAACCCCTCGATGTTACAGCCCTCGATGGTGAGAGTGCCCTCGTTCGCCCGACCGGTGAAGATCCCGACGCGGCCGTCGCCCTCGTTGTACGCCCCCATCAGGCCGGCGTTGTGGGCGATGACGTGTTTGACCCGGCCGGTGCCGTCGGGCGCGCGGACATGAGCGTTGAGCGCGTTCGTCACGTCGGGATTGCCCGATCCCTCTCCGCGGGGCGTGGAGTCGGGGTGGATACCCTGACCGCGATAGCGGACGTGTCGGACGTCGAGACCGTCCTGGGCAGCGAGATGCAGCCCGGGCGTCGCGTTGTTCGCCCGGAGGTCGACGTCGATGTTCTCGAACAGCGTGTTCATCCCGCGATCGATGACCACGAACTTCCCGTTGAACCCTTCAGGCGCGACGAACCGCGTCGCGTCCTGCCCGCACAGCCCGAAGTTCTGGAGCCCCGTGTGGACCGTCTTCTCGTGTTTGGCGAACGCCCCGTCCGGGAAGACGATCAGCGTGTAGTCGGCGGCCGCGTCGCTGAGTTTCTCGTCGATAGGCTCGTTGCCGTTGGGATCCATCCCGAGATCGTTGACGGCGTGGAGCACGGTTTTGAACCGGATGCCGTGGCGCTCGATCGGTCCGTCGCCGCTTGCGGGTAGCGATCCTGCGTCGCAGTTGCCGCCGCTGCCACCGCTCCCGCTACTGTCACCGCTACCGCCGTCCCCACTGCTGCCACCGCCGCCCCCACTACTGCCACCGTCCCCGCTACTGCCGCCGCCTCCGCTACCGCCGCTGGCGCTGTTGTTATTCCCTTCGCTGCCGTCGTTACTGCCACCGCCGCTACTCCCGCTACCGCCACTTCCGCTACCGCCACTCCCGCTACCGCCGCTACCGCCACTCCCGCTACCGCCACTACCGCCGCTTCCGCCGGACCACGATATCGTCTCCCCGAACGCGCTGGGGGGCTGCCAGTCCTGGTCGTTGATCTTGATTCGGATGCGCTCGGGATGCTCGAACGCCATTCCGAGGCGCTTTCCGTAGTAGCGGTAGGCGTCGCGGCCGCCGTAGACTTCGCCTTCGACTCGGTACCCCTCCGCTGTCTGCGTGATCCCATCGCTGTCGTCCGTGGTCGCGCCGTGGACGGTCCCCTTTTCGGGTCGAGTGTCGCCGCTGAACGCGACCCAGTAGCTGTTCGCCTCGCCGTTGCCGTCGTCGCGGATCGTGATCGTGTGTCCCATCTGTTGTCTCTGATCGAATTCACTCGCCGTTCGATTCGCGTACGCCGTCCACCGTTCTCCTGCGGCGATCGTGGTCGGTCCCGTCGCTCTCGTGGGCTACGTCCGCGATCCCACTGTGGCTGCCGTTTCCGGCGCGTGTTCGTTCTGTGGGTCGGTTTCCGGTTCCGCAACGAGGGACACGTCGCGTGCGCCGTCGATGCGGACGGCGCGCTCGTCGGTGACGGTGATCGACTGTGCCGCCGCGATGTGGAGGATACGCCCGTCCATCGGTGCGGCTACATCCTCGTCCGTGCTCCCCGTAGCGGCCCTCGTGCGGTCGTCGGTGGCTCCGTCTGGTTCCGGGTCGGAGCCGTCACTCGCCGGTGCCGACGTCGCCGTTGCTGTCTCTGAATCGCCCCCTGTCTCGCCACTGGACACGTCGTTCGCCCCTGTCTCGGCCGTACCGCTTGAGGCGTCGGCTGCGCCGGTCCGCTGTGCGTCGGCGGTCGTATCGGCTCCCGCGACCGCTGCTCCGTCCACACCGATGTCCGCAGCCACGTCGTCCTGTGGGGCTGACGTACCGTCGTTACGGCCCGGTTTGCCGCGTTTCGCTCGGCCGCTGTCCTCCGTTCCGAGATCGGCCGCCACGTCGTCGCGCGGCCCGTCGTCGTTGCGGTGCTCGCTATCGTCTTTCGTCGCTGTCTCGACCGAATCCGCCGCACCTCCGCTGTCTCGGAACGCGAACGTGTCGCTGCGTGCTGCGTCGTTCGTGGGGGATTCGGTCGTTCCGGCGGAGTCGTCCCTGGCCGTACCGGTGCCATCGGTCCGTTCTCGAGACGCCGTTCCCTCGTCCGTCGTTCGATTCGTTGTCGTCTCCCCGTCGCCGAGTAGCTTCTCGGTGAATTCCATCGTATGCTGTGAGTTTCGTCGTGTTCGTTCGTCGGTCGTATCGCTGTTCCGCCCGGGGATGGTGGTTATTTCCCGCCGCCACCGCTGCGATCGCCCCCCCATGTTTCGAACGCCATCTCGCCGAACGCCCAGACGCCGGCGGCCCCGACGAGACTCACGTAGACCACTCGCATCTCGACCGGGATGGCCCCCAGGTCGATGATACCCCGCCCGGCGATCGCCAACAACCCGACGAACGAGAGGGTGAGGACGATCGCGAGGATGTCGTTCGTCAGCCAGAACCGCGCCCTCGTGGACGTCGTGTCCTCCGACGTGCCTTCGACGTCGACGATCTGTTTCTTATCCGTCTCGCCTCCGGTGTTCGATGGCTGTCCGCTTTGATTGGATGACATTGGTTGCGCTCCGGTGTCCGCGTCGAACGGCGCTGTGATCGCTCCGCTATGCGTCGCTGTTGTGCTCTCCCCGTCGGCGTCAGTTCGCTCGGTGGCTGAAAGCGGCCACCGAGACCACCGACTGTCGGCTCGGGAGTCATCCGCGTCCGCAACGCGTCGTCCGGGGCGTACGTCTCGGAGTTGTCGTGTACGAACAAAACCTCGTCGTCGATCTACAGATCAGCACTGTTCGCACCGATCGTTCCCTACGCCCGTGCAGCCGCCCACACTGCCGTCAGTCCGAGCGCGAGTGCGGGAAGCAGCGGGAGCACGAGAAAGGTGTCGCGCCACGTCAGCCCGAACGCACTCAGCGTGCCGCCGGCGTACGGTATCGCGAGGATCAGTCCCGGTGCGATCAGGAAGGCAAAAACGATCACGCCGACGAGGGCCCAGCCACGCCAGTCGAACGACCGGTCCTCGCCGCGCGCAGCGGCCTCGTCGTACTCGCTCCGCGGGGCGTCCTCGAACGCCTCCGGGTCGTGGACGTACTCGTCGGTCATCCCGACACCCCACGCCCCGCCGATCGGCGTTCGGAACCGCGCATACCCGAACCACGGCCGGTGTGGGCAAAAACCCGGCGGGTTTTGGTCGCGCAGGTGTAGTTTCGCCCATGCGACGCACCGACGGCGGCGATCCCGACGACGCACACGGCGCGGACGACCACGAGCACGGCCACGCCGATCACGGGGGCGACCATGCTGCCCACGATCACGACGAAGACGCCGTCCACGCTCACGCTCACGATTTCGGCTCGATCGGTATCGGGGTCGTGACGATCTCGACCAGCCGAACGCTGGAGGACGATCCCGCGGGCGACGCGATCGCGGCCGCGATCGAGGACACCGAGCACGAGGTCGCCACTCGCGAACTCGTCGACGACGACCACGACGGCATCCAGGGCAGCGTCGACGCCCTCGTCGGGCGCGAGGACGTCGACTGCGTCGTCACCACTGGTGGCACGGGCGTCACACCCGACGACGTGACCATCGAGGCCGTCCGGCCGCTGTTCGGGAAGGAGCTTCCCGGGTTCGGCGAACTGTTCCGCGCGCTCTCGCGCGAGGAGATCGGCACACGGGTCGTCGCCACCCGTGCGACCGCGGGGATCGTCGACCGGAGTTCGAGCGGCGGCGGGACCGAGGACGGCGGCAACGGCGTGCCGGTGTTCTGTCTACCCGGCAGCGAGGACGCCGCCCGCCTCGGCGTGGACATCGTGATCGAGGAAGCGCCACATCTCGCCGGGCTCGCCACACGCGACGATCAGTAGATCCGATCCTTCGGATTCCTGTCGTCGGTCGCTGACTAACCAGCGAACCCGTCACCGCTCCAGTACCTGGTTGAGTTCGGCTTGCACAGCCGCTGCCGACTCCGTGACCGTTGCCACTGTCGCTTAGCGCTGTGTTCCGTCGCATTCGGCCGCTGCTCGCTCGAAGGCCGATCGCATCGTCTCGTTTCGCTCCACGAGGAACGCCGCATCGAACCCCAGGATCGCGAAGTCGAATCCCATCGCCAGCCAGTCGTCGATCCGGTCGGGCTCCGTCGCGAACACTCCGACCGGCACGTCCTCGTCGGCTGCAGCGTCGATCACCTCCTCGACCGCGGCCCGGAAGTCGTCGGCGTCGAAGTCGAGATGAACGTCGAGCGCGGCGGAGAGGTCGGTCGGACCGACGAACAGCGCGTCGACTCCCTCGACGCCGGCGATATCGCCGGCCGCTGCCACCGCCGCTGCCGTCTCGATCTGGATGATCCGAGTCAGCACGTCGTCGGCCCGTTCGAGGTACGTCGGGAACGTCCGGCCGTACCCCGAGGCACGACCCGCGGCGGTCCCCCGGACCCCCGTCGGCGGATACCGGGTGGCCTCGACGACCCTGGCCGCCGTCTCGGCGGAATCCACCCGTGGCACCATGATCCCTCCAGCACCGGTGTCGAGAACCCGCTTGATCGCGACCGGATCGGCGGCCGGCGGGCGGACGATCGGGACCGCGTCGCCCGCGGCGTCGACCGCCCGGACGAGGTTCTCGACCGTCTCGATGCTGTTCGCGGCGTGTTCCGTGTCGATCGTCACGAAATCGTAGCCCGCCGCTCCGGTGATCTCGGCGACCGCCGGGTGACCGATCGACACCCAACCGCCGACGACGCGCTCGCCCGAGCGGACCGCCTGCCGGAACGCCGCCATGTCCGCCGTTGGATCCATGTCTCCTCACCCGGGTCGGGTGGTCTTAACTCGCCCGTCGATCCCGGATCGTCGGAGGCGAACCCCTGCCTCCAGACCGACGCGACACGCAGGTGGAGATCGCTGCGGGCGTCCGGCGGATGGTTTTTCTCACTGGCGCTGTCGAGTGACGCCATGCGATTCGGCATCCTCGGCACGGCGAACATCGGACGGATCGCGGTGCTCCCGGCCATCGAGGCCACGGAACACGAAGCGCTCGCGGTCGCCTCCCGCGACGAGGAGCGCGCCCGAGCCTTCGCCGACGAGTGTGACGTTCCCCGGGCGTACGGCTCCTACGAGGCGTTGCTTGCGGACGACGACATCGAGGCGGTGTACAACCCGTTGCCGAACGCCCGCCACGCCGAGTGGACCAGGCGGGCGGCCGATGCCGGCTGTCACGTCCTCTGTGAGAAACCGCTGACCGTCGACGCGGCCGAAGCGCGCGAACTGGGTGAATACTGCGACGAGCGCGGCGTCACCCTGATGGAGGCGTTCATGTACCGTTACCATCCCCGGACCGAGCGCGCGGTCGAGGTGGTCCGCGAGGAGCTCGACGATGTCCGGTTCGTGAAATCGTCCTTCCAGTTCCCGCTCGGCCGCGACGCCGAGGACATCCGGCTCGATCCCGACCTCGCCGGTGGGAGCCTGATGGACGTCGGGTGTTACGCCGTCACCGCCGCGCGGCTGTTCCTCGGTGAGCCCGATCGTGCGTACGCGAGCGCGGCCGACAGCCGGGATTGCGGCGTCGACACCCAGCTCGCGGGACTCCTCGAATACGCCGAGGGCGCGACCGCCGAGGTGTCATGTAGCTTCGACACCCAGGACACCCAGTTCTACCGGATCGAGGCCGAAAACGGGTGGCTCGAAGCCGACCCGGCGTTCGTCCCGCGTGAGGACGACCAGGCCACGCTCCGATACGCGGTCGACGGCCGCGAGGTCATCGAACGGTTCCCCGACATCGACCAGTACCGCCGCCAGGTCGAACACTTCGTCGACTGCGTTCGCCACGACCGCCGGCCGCGAACCGACGCCCGCGAGGCCGAGCGCACGATGGCTGTCATGGATGCGCTCGCCGAGAGCGCCGAGCGGGGGGAGCCGATCGAACTCGCCGAGTGAGTGCCCTCAGTACATCCCCTCGACCGAGCGTGAGTGGATCAGAGCGTCGTGCTCGGCATCGCCTCGATATCGCAGAGCACGTCCGTCGGACGTCGTTCGTGGTTCTCGATAGCGCCTTCATTCACGCACACCGGCAACGACTCGATTATCGGCGGTCTGTTAGTCGGCCCGCCGAGCGAACGTCCGTCCGAGCCACGCGAGCACAAGCAGGTGTGAAACGCCACCGACGAAGAGATACAGCGGCCAGATGGGTTCGCTGCTGGTGCCCGCTACGAAGGCCTTTACCGGCCAGTACGTGGGAAGTGCTCCTGCGACGAACTGGAGTGGCTCCGGCACCACCGCGATGACGACTGCGGGACCGAGGACGAGTACGTTGACGAGCTTACTGATTGCGAGTCCCTCGATAGTGTTCGACGCCAGCGTGCCGAACCCCAGGGCAAGGACTGGCCCACCGAGCACACTGACGGCCGCCGTCCCGATCAGGACCGCCGGTGAAACCGGAACCAGGCCGATGACGGCCAGCGCCGGGAGGGTCGCCAGCAGACTCAGCACGTACGCCGTCCCTCCTCGATACAGCAGATATCCGCGGGCCGACAGCGGACTCACGCGGTATGCAGCGAGTACGCCTTGCTCGCGGTCCTCCAGGACGAACATGCCGACGACGAACCCGTAGATCGCAGGCCCGAACGCCGCCATCGATCCCGCGACTACCGGGTAGTACGGGGAAAGTTCGAGTACCGGCGCTGCCATGTCCGCCACGATCGGTGTACCGAACCTGATGATCACCGAAAGCACGAGCGGACCGACGGCGGCGATCGACAACATCGGGTCCCGGACCCAGTTGCGGAGATCCGCGAGTGCCAGTCCGACAGCCGGCGAGCGAGACGCGAGCCCGCTTCGATCGCTCCGCTCTCGGCTCCGGGGCACTTCACCGCGACCGAACTGATCTCCGGGGTCACCGCCACGGACGACGTGACGCCGGAACGCCCGACGTGCCCACACGTACGCGACGGCGTTGCCGACCAGCAAGTACCCGGTCCCGTAGGCCACCTCCCACGCGGCCAGCGGCTCGAAGCCGCCCGTGACGAGCACCAGCGTCGGCTGCACGGGCAGCACGTAGAACAGTTGCGTGTCGAGAACTCCGACGTAGCCGAACAGCGGCAGGAACAGGATCGTCCCCCAGCCGACGGCGCTGATGAAGTACTCGTTGATCGAATCGAAGCGCGCGACGGCCACGAACCCCACGAGGACGAACAACGATGCCGACAGCGCGACGCCGACGACCAGTATCGCCAGTCCCCATGGTGAGCCGTGTCCGAAGACGGCGACCGAGGTTGCAGCGACGACCGCCAGCAGCGATAGGGAGATGACTTTCGAGACGAGGTAGCCCCGATCGCCCAGCGGCGACACCGTCAGCGCGTCCAACACGCCTTCCTCTTTTTCGAACAGCACTATCGAAGCGATGAAATAGAACCCAAGCACTGTCGGGTCGGTGACGATCAACAGCACTGCGGCGTCGGTCCGGAGCCCGGGTCCCACCGCCCGGAGGCCGAGGACGAACACCACGGTGAGAACCGCATAGACTGCATAGAAGCCGTAGCGTCTCTGTAGACGAACGTCCCACGCCAGCATCGACCGAAGTGCGCTCACGCCACTGCCTCCGGTACCACGGGTTCGATGGCCGCGACTCCCTCGTTCGGAGGTCCATTCACGTTAGTTCCTCCCCGGTCACGGCGATGAACACGTCCTCGAGAGTGGCCTCCTCGGTGTGGATAGTCTCGACGTGACCGCTCCGCAACAGGTCGTGGAACGCCTGGTCGTCGTCGAGGGAGGTCAGCGGGAACGCACGGCGTTCGAGTGCTCCGTCGGGGCGATATTCCACAGCGACGGTCGGTTCGCCGTGAGCGAGCTTCAGCGCCCGAGGCGTGTCGACCACCGGGAGCCGGCCGTCGACGATGAACGCCACCCGATCACACAGCTGGTCGGCAACGGCCATGTCGTGTGTAGTGAGGAAGACGGTTGTGCCCTCTTTTCTGAGCTCCTCGACGACGGTCTTCACCGCACGGGCGTTCCCTGGATCGATACCCGCGGTGGGTTCGTCGAGGAACACCAACTCGGGCTCGTGAATCAGCGCCCGGACGAAGTTCAGACGCATCTGCATCCCTCGTGAGTAGGTGCCGACCCGGCGATCGACTGCGCCGGCCATTCCGACCCGATCGAGCAACTCGATCGGGCTGCGGGCTGCACCGCCGTACAGCGAGGCGAACAGTTCGAGGTTTTCTCGTCCGGTCAGTTTGCGGTAGTGGTTCGGTGCCTCGGCGGAGATGCCGATACGTTCGTACAGCTCTCGCCCCCATTCGCTGACGTCACGGTCGAACATCCGAACCTCGCCCGCGTAGTCATCCAGTAGACCGATCAACACCTTCTGAGTCGTGGTCTTACCGGCCCCGCTCGGGCCGAGGAACCCGAACACCTCGCCGTCTTCGACGTCGAAGTCGAGCCCGTGTAGTGCGGGCTCGTTCGCCCCGGCATACGAGTACTGGAGATCCCGGACGCGAATCATCACCTGTTCGTACGGCGCTCGGGGAAATAGCGTTGGTGGCGGATGGAGCACGGCTAGCGGTCCCCGTCTGCACTATCGGACCGGCCCGCGGCCGCGCTCACCCGCGCAGGAGGTTCATCACCTCGTCGGCGACGCCGGACTCGACGGCGACCACGTAGCGATGACCCGCTTCGAGCACCGTGTCGGGCCCGCCGATCCGGCCGCCGCGGGCGTCGGAGATGATGAGGCTGCCCCGGGGGAGTCGGATCTGTTCGAGAGGTTTTCCGGCGGCCGGGGCGTCCTCTCGCACCTCGATCTCGACGATCTCCAGATCGTCGGTGACCTCCTCCATGGTGCGCACGCCGATCCCGCTGATCTCGTTGGCGGCGACCCTCGCGGTGGGGGTGCCGGGAAAAACGATGCCGTCGACGAACGCCGAGTACTGACCGCCTGGCTCGTGCGGCCGAACGCGACGACGACTCAGTTCGTGTCGCTATCCTCGTCTCGGCTCTCCTCCTCGCGCTGTTCTTCGGTCAGTTGGTCGATCTTCTCCTCGACCTCCTCCTCGCGCGGTCGTCGATCGACGCGCTCGTTGACCTCCTCCACTCGTTCCGTGACCTCGTCGACTTCTTCGGAGACCGTCTCCTCGACCCGTTCGTCGACCTCTTCGGCGACGGTTTCCTCGACACGCTCGTCGACCTCCTCCGAAACCGTCTCTTCGACCCGTTCGTCGACCTCCTCGGTGAGCACTTCCTCGACCTCGTCCTCGCGCGGTCGTCGGTCGACGCGCTCGTTGACCTCCTCGACCCGGTCCATGATCTCGTTGACTTCCTCGGCGAGCGTTTTCGTCGTTTCCTCAGTCATCCACCGGGGGTCGAACCGGGCCATTTTCCACCCGACGTGGATGGCGTAAGCGACGAGCACGCCCAGGCCGAACGCGACGCCGACCGCGGTGCCGACGGTGAGGATCAGGGCGACTGCGGCGAAGATCAGCACGCCGTAGGTGAAGTCGACGATGGAATCGACGCGGTTCGGATTCATTGTCTATCATACGAGTAGGTGTCGAGGATAGTTATACCGTCGATCGTGCATCGTCGCGCGAAGTTGCAGGACAGCGAGGACGAACCTCCTCGGTTGTTCCCTTGGAGAGCCGTACTCGAAGAGACCGCCGGCCAGGCGGGTCGTTTAAGCCACCTTGCCCGCTCTTTTCGGTATGGTCGATCCTCTCCTCGTTGTGGGTCTCGTCGTCGCGCTCTTTGTCGGCTACAACATCGGCGGTGCGAACACCGGCCCGGCCTTTGGCCCGGCAGTCGGCGCGGGGGTGCTCTCGAAGGTCGGCGCGGCGGGATTGATGTCGGTGTTTTTCTTCCTCGGCGCGTGGACCGTTGGCCGTCGGGTCGTGGACACACTCGGCCAGGATTTACTCACTGATCCCGGCGTGTTCACGATCGAGACCAGCATCGTCGTCCTGTTTTTCATCGGCGGCGCGCTGTTCGTAGGCAACTACTCGGGAGCCCCCGCTTCGACGTCGATGACCGCCGTGGGCGCGATCGCGGGTCTCGGGGTCGCCACGGGAAAACTCGACTGGGCCGTGATGGGTGAGATCGCGATCTGGTGGATCGTCGCCCCGCTCGTGGGCTTCTGGGTCTCGATGGTGGTCGGTCGGTACTTCTACCCCAGGATCAACCGTTGGATCGCGATCACGAGCACCGAGGGGGCGCTGCTCGAACTCGATCGAACGGGAACGGTTCCGACGCCCCAGCGCGGAGCGAACACCACGATGCGAGAACTGGCCGGCGCGGTGGTCGTCGTCGCCATCGCATGTGTCATGGCCTTCTCGGCGGGAACGTCGAACATGGCGAACGCGATCGCGCCGCTCTATGGGGCCGGCGTCTCGCTCGACCCGCTGATGATCCTCGGCGGCGTCGCGGTCACCATCGGGGCGTTCACGATCGCGCGCCGGACGCTCGACACCCTCGGTAGCGACATCACCACCCTGCCGCTGACCGCGGCTATCGTGGTTGCGGTGATCTCCTCGGGCATCGTGATCGGGCTTTCGGCGATCGGCATCCCCGCCTCCTTCGTCATCATCGCCACGATGTCGATCGTCGGACTCGGCTGGGGGCGGGCGACCCGCACCGTCACCGTCTCGGAGGGGCTCCGCGGCGAGGAGACGCCCCCGCTCTCGAAGGACGCGCTGGCCGCCGACGAACCCGGCGAGGAGCCACCCGAGATCGGCGAGGAGGAGCCCGAAGACGTGGCCGACGCGGGCGAGCTGTTCGACCCCGGCACGACCGGCCGGGTGATCGTGATGCAGAACGTCGTGCCGGTGCTCTCGACGCTCGGCGCGTACGGCACGTTCCGGGTGACGTTCGCGTTCTGGTGGTAGGTCCAGAACGAGCGAGGCGGGACGCCGCGGACGCGACGCGGCGAGCGCACGCCCCGGTGAGTCGACTGCCGCGGGGCACAGTCTGATTACCCGGCCACTCCGTGCGTGGTAGTATGGCACCCGACACCGCCCCGCTTCCGGCTGACGCGTTCTACGAGTACACCGCGATCCTCGATATCGCCACGTCGCCGAACGGCGAACGGGTGGCGTTCGTCGCCACCGAGTCCGACGAGCGTGAGGACGAACGCCGACGATCGGTGTTCGTCGCACCCACCGACGGCACCGACGAGCCCTACCGGCTGACACGCGCCTCGGACGCGGGCAGCCCGCAGTGGAGTCCCGACGGATCGAAACTCGCCATCACCGCTGCCCGCGAGCAGGACACCGAACTCGCGGTCGAACCGAGCGACGACGCCGACGAGGAGGACGCGGCGGACGGAAACGGCGACGACGGAGAGGGTGGGGATGGCAACGGCGGCGGGGACGACGGACCGGAGAGCCAGGTCTGGGTGTTCGATCTCGTTCGCGGTGGTGACGCACGCCAGATCACCGACCGATCCGAGGGAGTCACCGGGTTCGACTGGGGGCCCGACGGCGACCGGATCGTGGTCGCGGCTCCCGATCCGACCGACGAGGAAGAGGGGTATCAGGAGCAGGTCGACGACGACGGTCCGATCGAGATCGAGCGCCTCCAGCACAAGGTCAACGGATCGGGCTGGACCGACACCGTCACCACCTATCTGTTCGTCGTCGACATCGAGAGTCGGGAGGAAACCAGGCTCGACCGCGCCAACGACGGCGAGATGGGGAGTCGCCGTCCGCTCGCGCCCGCATGGAGTCCCGACGGCGACCGGATCGCCTTCACCGCCTACCTCGGCGACGATCCCGACGACACGATGGCGCTTGATCTCTACACGATTCGGCCCGACGGCACCGGCCGCGAGCGCCTCACCGACGCCGACCGCCGGCTCCAAGCACCGACGTGGAGCCCGGACGGCGACCGGATCGCCTTCGTCGGCGGCGACCCGACCAACTGGTACATCCCCTCGGAAGTGTTCGTCGCCGACGCCGCATCGGGCGAGGATCACAGCGTGTCGGCCTCGCTGGATCGCACCGTCGCGTGGGGCGGTGGTCCGCAGTGGATCGACGAGGACACGCTTCTCGCCCTGATCGCCGACGAAGGAAACTCCGTTCCTGTCCGACTCGACGCCGACGCCGACGACCCGGCGTGGCTCGCGCCGTGGCAGGGCGACGACCGCGCGATCCGCGCGCTCGATACGAGCGACGACGGTGAACAGGCCGCCGTCCTCGTCAGCGAACCGTCGGCCGCCGACGTGTACGCGCTCAATGTCGCCGACTTCGGAACCATCGACGGCCACGCGAGCGCCGATGACGATCCCCTCGACCGCGTCACGACGGCAAACGAGGGACTGCTCGACGAGGGACAGGTTCCGGGCTTCGAGCGGGTGACGTGGGAAGATAGCGATGGAATCGAGATCGAGGGGCTCGTCTACCTTCCGTCCGGTTTCGATCCCGACGATCCCGACGCTCGCCCGGTCGTCGCGTCGGTCCACGGCGGGCCGATGTCCTACGATGCGCCGGCCTTCGGCTTCGACACTCCCTACTGGACCAGCCGGGGGTACGTCGTGCTCCGGCCGAACTACCGGGGATCGACCTCCTACGGCCGGGAGTTCAGCGAGCGGCTACGGGGAACGCGGGGCGAAAAGGAGGTCGACGACGTGGTTTCAGGAGTCGATCACCTCGTCGAACGCGGCTGGGCCGACGGCGACCGCGCGTTCGTCACCGGTTTTTCATATGGTGGGATCACCACCGCAGCGACCGTGACGTCGACCGATCGGTTCGCGGCGGCGGCCGCCGAACACGGCATCTACGACTTCTACTCGGTGTTCGGCACCGACGACAACCACAACTGGCACGAAGACGAGTTCGGGCTGCCGTGGGAGAACCCCGAGGCCTATCGCGAGCTCTCCTCGCTCACCGACGTCGGTGAGATCGACACGCCGCTACTCGTGACCGCTGGCGAGCGCGACTGGCGGTGTCCACCCACGCAGGCCGAACAGCTCCACGTCAGCGTCAAAAAGCAGGGTGTGGACTCGAAGCTCGTGATCTACCAAGACGAGCACCACAACATCGGCGATCCCGACCGGGCGATCCACCGGATCGAGGCGCTCACCGACTGGTTCGACGACCACGATCCCGGAACCGAGTAGCCGAGTCTATGCTTTCTGTTGCTCGATGTGAAACGCGGCCTTCTCGCCGCGGGCAGTCACGCCGAAGATCGGCCCGTCAGACGCCTCTTCGGGGACGAGCAGCTCGACGAGATCGCGTTTGTGGAGCTCGGTCAGCGCCCGATGCGCTCGGCCGGCGCTGATCGGCGTGTCCGATCCGATCGCTTCTGGGGACACCGGCCCCTCGATCAGCCGGAACAGCACCACCGCACGCGCCGATCGCGTCGACTCCGCGGTGCTCACCGACGCTGTCGATGCACCCTCTGCCTCCGTGATGAACCCGGCGTCCGCTGCCATCTGCTCCCGCTCGGATTCAATGGCATCGTTCGGCATGTCTCGGGTTTCGACCCTCACGACACTAAGTGTATCGCCCAGCCCAACCATTTTTGAAAATATGGTATGATGACACGACACGTTCACTCTCTTTCAGCGATGGCGTCACTGGCGGAGCTGGCGAATCGCTGTACGGAGCAGCGGGACGGAACTAGGTGTCTCGATCGAGCGGAACAGTGATGACCGATGCGGCGGAACGGATCGATACATCGACCAGTGACCCGACGACGAACCGATACAGACTCCCTGCGATCGACGCTCCACCCCGCAATGGCGGCCGCCATCGCGGCGATCCGCCGCGGGGAGGGACTGCCGGCGTGGCACGAGATGTCGATCGATCGGGCACGCCAGCGCGAGAACGATGTGTTCACCGTTACCACCGACGCCCCTGCCGTCGATCGCGTCGACGACCGATCGATTCCCGGTCCGGCGGGCGACATCCCGATCCGTCTCTACCGGCCAGCGGTCGCCTCGCCCGCGCCGGTACTCGTCTTCTATCACGGCGGCGGGTGGACACTGGGAACGCTCGACTCCGCGGGATCGATCTGCCGACGCCTCGCTCGCCGCACAGGTCATATCGTCGTTTCGGTCGACTACCGCCTCGCCCCCGAACACCCGTTCCCGGCAGCGGTCGCGGACGCCGAGAGCGCGCTCTCGTGGGTGGCCGCGAACGCCGAGACGTTCGGCGGCGATCCCGACCGCCTCGCGGTCGCCGGGACCAGCGCGGGCGGCAATCTCGCGGCGGTCGTCGCGCGTCACACACGCGATACCGATGTCGATCTCCGCCACCAGCTCCTCCTCTACCCGATCACCGATCACGCCGCCGACGCCGATCCCTGTGATGACTGGTCGGGCCTCCTCACGCGCGCGGACATGAACTGGTTCTGGGAGCAGTACCTCCCGACGCCCGCCGACGGGACCGATCCAGACGCCTCGCCGCTCCACGCAGACGACCTCTCGGAACTCGCTCCGGCCACCGTCGTCACCTGCGGGTTCGATCCGCTCGGCGCGGAGGGCGTCGCCTACGCCGATCGGCTTCGCGACGCCGGTGTCGCCGTCGATCACGCCCACTATCCCCGGATGGCTCACGGGTTCCTCAGCCTCGCAAGCTCGATCGACGCCGCCGACGAAGCGTTCGACGACGTAGCGACTGCCGTCCACGAACGACTCGGATGAGTGTGCGCATCCGCTGGTCGGCGGGAACAAGGGGATGTGCGAGCGAACCGAGCGCCGACAGGACATTGTACCCTGAACGAGTAGCCCGGGCACATGGACGAGTCCGACGCCGACAGAGCGTCCGCCGAGCGGCTGGATCGAGACGATCCGTTGGCGTGGTGCGCAGAGCGATTCGCGGTCCCCGACGAGATCTATCTCGATGGGAACTCACTGGGACCGCTGTCGGCCGACGCCGAGCGAGCGCTCGACGATACCGTTGACGAGTGGCGGGAGCTGGGAATCCGGGGCTGGACCGACGCCGACCCGCCGTGGTTTCGCTACGGCGAGCGGCTCGGCGACCGGCTCGCGCCGCTCGTCGGCGCACGCGAGTCCGAGGTGGTGGTCGCGAACTCGACCACCGTCAACATCCACACGCTGATCGGGACCTTCCTCGATGGGCTCGACGGCAGCTCGAAGATCCTGGTGAACGAACTCGACTTCCCGACGGACCACTACGCGATCAGGGCGCAGTTCCGCCAGCGCGGTCTCGACCCCGACGAACATCTCGTGGTCGTCGAGAGCGATGACGGTCGGACGATCGACGAAGAGCGTGTCGTCCGAGCGATGGACGACCACGACGTGGGCATCCTGTTCATGCCGTCGGTGCTCTACCGGAGCGGTCAGCTCCTCGATATCGAGTATCTCACCAGAGCAGCCCACGAGCGGGACGTGCTCGCCGGATTCGATCTCGCGCACTCGATCGGCGTCGTTCCGCACGAGCTGTCGAACCACGACGTCGACTTCGCGGTCTGGTGTTCGTACAAGTATCTCAACGCCGGCCCGGGCGCGATCGCGGGGCTCTACGTGAACGAGGAGCACTTCGGCGCGACGCCCGCCCTCGCCGGCTGGTGGGGCCACGAGAAAGAAACTCAGTTCGAGATGAACCCCCAATTCACCCCGGCGGCCGACACCGGTGCGTACCAGATCGGCACGATCCCGATCCTCAGCGCCGCGCCGCTCGACGGTGCGCTCGATCTCATCGAGGAGGTCGGGATCGACGCGATCCGTGAGAAGTCGCTCGCCCTGTCGTCGTATCTCGTCGCTCTCGTCGACGAACGCCTCGACGACTCCTTCGAGTGTTCCGTCGGCACTCCGCGAGACCCCAACCGACGGGGCGGACACGTCGCGACCGAACACCCCGAGGCCGAACGGATCGCCCAGGCGCTCACCGAGGACGGTGTGGTGGTCGACTTCCGCCCGCCGAACGTCGTCCGGCTGTGTCCGTCGCCGCTGTACACCGGCTACGCCGACGTGTGGGACGCGGTCGAGCGCTGGCGGGAAATCCTCGATTCGGGAGCCCACGAACGGTTCGACGCCGATCGCTCGGGCGTCACCTGACGAATACGGAACGGGATCGGTGTGGATCGTTTCGCGGTCGTTCGACTCGTCGGACCGACCACTCGTCGTCGGGTCGCTCACGACAACGTCTTTCACATATCTCTATAGAGCGGTGCCGAAAGTACGGCCGTGAGATTCATTGGTTCCGACGGTCTCTTTCGAGATGCGGCACCGCCACCGCTACTGCCAATCACGTCGGGCGGGCGTTCGAATCGACCGACCTACCGCCACCACCATCGTCGGTCGCTCGATCCCGCCACGCCGTTTTTCCGGCCGAACGACGTGCTCCCGAGAACGTCGGCCGCGAACGCAGTCCTTCGATCGGTCGTTGCCTCAACTTGGCAGCGGACACAGACTCGCGGTGAGCACCGCCCGTTCGTCGGTTTCGTTGCGCGCACCGTGGACCGCCCCCCGTTCGTTGGGGACCACGCCGGGTGCGCTCACCCGTTCTTCCTCGTCGCCTCGCGTCACGACGACCGTCCCGTCGAGCACGTGGAAGACGTTGGTCGCGCCGGGGTGGTCGTGGGGATCGACCGCCGCGCCGGGACCGAGCACGAACGCCTTCACGAGCACGTCGTCGCTAACGTGGAGTTCTTCGGTTAGAACTTCGCCCGCGTCGGGATCGAGGTCGGGATACTGATCGAGCACACCCCGACGACGGTGGCGAGTCACGTAGCCGTTTCGCCCGTCTGAGCGGGTGGACGACGGGACGGTGGAATGCCACGAGACGGGAGCGTTTTACGCGCGCCGTTCCCCGTTACAGTATGGAACACGTCACTATCCAGGATGTCTCGGTCCCGGCCATCGGGCTCGGTACGTGGCGGATGACCGGTCCGACGTGCCGGCGCGCCGTGTCGACCGCGCTCGATCTGGGCTATCGCCGGATCGACACCGCCCAGGCGTACGGCAACGAGCGCGAAGTCGGCGCGGCGATCGACACCGCCGACGTGGATCGCGAGGACGTCTTCCTCACCACGAAGCTCGACGCCGGCAATCGGGACCATGACTCGGTCCTCGACTCGACCCGCGAGAGCCTCGACAAGCTCCGGACCGAGTACGTCGACCTCCTCCTGATCCATCAGCCGAACCCGGTCGCCGACCTCGAAGAAACCCTCGGCGCGATGGACGAGCTCGTCGACGAGGGTAGTGTGGAGCACATAGGTGTCTCGAACTTCGGCGTCGAACGGCTCCACACCGCACGCGAGCACGCCGACACGCCGATTCTCGCCGACCAGGTCCAGTACCACCCCTTCTGGGATCAGACGACGCTGCGGGATTACTGCCAGATCAACGATATCATGTTGACGGCGTACAGCCCGCTGGCCCACGGCGGCGCGGTCGACGACGACGTGCTCCGTGACGTCGGCGCGCGCTACGGCAAGACTCCCGCCCAGGTCGCGCTCCGGTGGCTGGTCCAGCAGGAGAACGTCTCGACGATCCCCAAATCCACGAGTCCCGAACACCTCGAAGCCAACCTCCAGGTGTTCGACTTCGAACTCACTGACGCGGAGATGGACGAGATCGCGCGACCGTCGCTCTCGCGCACCGCGTCGAGCTTCCTCCACCAGCGCCTCCCGTTCTGAGACGGGCGACGGCCGCCCCAGCCGCATCGGCCGTTTTCAGGCGGCGTCGCGTTCGGTTTCGATCCGTTCGGCGTACGCGCTCGCGATGCGTTCGAGGATCGCTTCGCCCGCTTCGGCCGTTCCTTCCCGCGGATCGCCGAGAACACCGTTCTCGCTGATCGCGTCGAACCCCTCGCTGAGCAGTCGCGACGCCGAAACATCGCCCTCGTGGCCGACCGCGAGCTCGTCCGTCCGGACGAGCCCCTCGTTCACCGCGAGCACGATCGCGGTTTCGGCGGCCCCCGCGTGAATCACCGGCTCCTCGTACTCGACGCCGGCCTCGCGGAGTCCTTCGTTCATCAGCCGCATAACACTCAACAATACTATTACTACACTATCTTAGTCGTCGCTGAACCTGCCGTAGCCGAAACACTTTTTCCATACCTGTTCTTGTGAATAAATCCGACTGACCCAGCCACCCAGTCGGGACGTGAGGAGGAGTGTTCCATGTCGTCTGTCCTCTGTCCCTCCCACGTTTAGACTGAGTAACTATACACGGTTTTGTGCTGTCCTAATCGCCACAGAAGACACTCCTATCGGCTGTTTAGCTGCCGGAAACCGCCAGTAAGTGCGCAAGATCGATCCTGCGACGACAACCAGTATCCGATACAGACTCGAAACCGGGTTGCACGAGATTACCACAAAAGGCGGTACGGTCTCGAGCGAGATTGGAAGTATCCCGTTAACGGTAGATGGCGATCGGCGAAATCCCTATCGATGGGTGTGATACTTTAAATCCGAATTCTGCTGCAATATCATCGGTAAAGTGGTGGAAGGAGCCAAGACTTAAATCATCCATCTCGTCCGGTTGAGTCCCTCCCTCAGATGTAGTTATAGTTTCCACACGAGCAAGAACTGTACAATCAGGAACGCTACTTGATTGATACTTAGACAATAGTTCTGCTGGATTCGAGTTTAACTTCTCGCTTTCTACTAATCCCCAAAAACTCGGCTCAGGGTGTTCATTTTGAGCTCGAATCTCGGCTGCGACCATATTTCGATATTCCTCTGGCATCATATCTTCGAAGAGATCGAAGATCAAGCTAATAAGTTCCATTTCGGCTGAATTGATCTCAGTAATTTCTCCGAGATCATATTCTGCTTTCAATCTCTCGTCAATATCAAGATCTTCTACTTTTTGTTCGAAGTTGTCGAATCCTTCAAATATACCATTCGCAAATTCCAGACTGGTTTGAAAATCAAGAAGATCCAGATCTCCCGTAACCCGTATTATATCGCCCTCTTCGATGCGATCTCGAACTCCTCCCTGTGCTACATTAGGTTGGCGCTCATATTCCTCAAGAATTGTATCAACGTCGTGGAACCACCCTGTTTCGGCCCCATCTAGCCACTCTTCGAGTAGTGTATACGAGTAATGGTGCAGGGATTTAGTTTCCTCAGAGATCTCAGTGTTAGTTTCACCTACTTCCGTCTCATTTTGTGCTGCAAAGCCACCAATTCCGTACAGTGTAGCCTTGACGCTGGCTGTGAAACGATTAGCCCATTGGAACTCGTCTTCTTCGGCCTCTACCATTTCCTCAACAATTCCTTCGTCCATTCGCGATGCGATAGACCGGACTCGTTCCATGTCCAAGTAAAGGAAGCCGGGAACTCGCTCGGACGCCATCTCGGTCTGGGAATCACTAGCACCCATACCTTCGATACGGACGAAAGTGGATTGTATGTTCGCCCTATACAGCTAGTGCTCAGACATGAAGGTAGTAGTTGAAAGCCACATTTGCGATTATAGCTACTATGGACTGTCTCGTGTTTATCCCTAATACTGGTCGAGGAAGCACACAGCAGCGTTTAATTATCACACATCGAAAATGGCAAGCATTTAAGCCCGTTCGTTCGCTCCGGCTGTGGTGTCGTCGTTCGCGTTCCGACGCAAGCGCCGGAGATTTCACCGCGTGGGTCGTACCCCCGACATGGCCACACAGCTCGGCGACGGCATCTGGTGGTTCGGCCTCCGCGGTGTGAACGCCTACCTCGTGGAGGACGACGTGTTGACGCTCGTCGACGCCGGTACGCCGCTCGACGCGGGAGCCATCGCAGCCGGCATCGAAGCGGCGGGCCACGCCGTCGCAGACGTCGAACGCGTGCTCCTGACCCACTACGACCTGGATCACGTGGGCACACTCGACCGGCTCGACGACCTCGACGCGGTGGTGCGGACGGGTGCGGCCGACGCCGCGATGCTCACCGGCGAGACGAACCCACCGTGGCGAAACCACAAGGGTGCGCTCCAGCGCGCCACGGGGACGTTCCTCGGCTGTGACCTCCCGGTTGCGGCGATCGACGACGGCGAGGAGGTCGGCTCGTTCACGGCGTATCACACGCCCGGCCACACGCCAGGTCACACCGCATTCGTGAGCGAGGAGCGCTCTGCGGGATTTCTCGGCGATCTCGTCTTCGAGGGCGGCGGTTCGCTCGACGCCTCGCCGTGGCTCGTGAGCTACGACACCCGCGAGGCCGCAGCGAGCGTCCGCTCACTCGCCGAGCGCGCGCCCGCGTTCGACGTCCTCGGAATGGGCCACGGCGTCCCGTTCGTCCGCGACGGCGATCAGCGCCTCGCGGATCTTGCCGGATCGCTCCGGTGAGAGGGATTTTACGCAGGGGAGTCGAACCCACCGCCGATGAGCGCTACTGACGACCTTCCCGGCGGCTGGACGGAGATCGACGACACCGACGAAAAAGCCGGCCAGTACGATCCACAGCGGCCGCTTCAATACGAACACGCCGACGGGATCGAACTCGTCGTCCAGCCCACATCGCCGAACGTCGCCGACGCCGATCAGGACGTCTGGCGCGTCCGCTCGATCCGTGAGGGTGGCGACGAAACCGAAACCCTCCGTGAGGAAGTCGAAGGCCGCGACGATGCGATCGGCGTCGCCCGCGAGTTCATGACGGTGTACGAAGAGCGGTGTGTCGAGGGTGACGAATCGCCAACGGACCTTGCGGCGTCGTTCTAACCCGCGAGTTCCTCGGCGACGATGTCGGGGTCCAGCAGCCCGGGATCGACGAGCAGATCCGCCTGACCCTTCGCGAACTCGGGCAGCGACTCACGCGCGTAGACGATCACTCGGAGATCGGCCGCGAGATCGAGCGCGACCGGGATCGAGGTCGCGTGACTGACGTCTGTCAGCACGAACAGGTCCGCCTCACTGACTCCACCTTCTTCGAGCGCCGGCCGGTTCGCCGCACCGTCGATCCTGGCCACCGACAGTCCGTGCGCTTCGAGCGCGTCACCGAGTCCCTCGGGATCGGGTCCGGTGACGATTGCCGTCTCGACTTCGTCTCCCGTCATCACTCGTACTCGATGGTCGCGGGCGGTTTGTGCGTGACGTCATAGACCACGCGCGCGACGTTCTCCTGCGAGCCGGTGATCCGGCTCTGGAGGCGCTGGAGGGTCTCCCAGTCGATTTCGAGGGCGCGAGCGGTCATCCCGTCGCGGCTCTCGACTGCGCGGACCGAAACCACCCAGCCGTGAACCCGGTTGTCGCCCTTCACGCCCGTGGCTTTGCCGATGACGGCGGCGAGTGCCTGCCACGGATCGTACTCTTCGAGCTCTTCCTCGACCGCGTGGGTCGCCTCGCGCGCGACCTCCAACTTCTCCTCGGTGACCTCGCCGAGGACTCTGACGGCGAGGCCCGGCCCGGGGAAGGGCATCCGTTCGGCCACCAGCTCGTCGAGACCAAGTTCGCGCGCGACCTCGCGGACCTCGTCCTTGTACAGCTCCCGAACGGGCTCGACGATCCCCTCGAAGTCCACGACGTCGGGCAGTCCGCCGACGTTGTGGTGGGACTTGATGTTGCCCTCGCTCTCGATTCGGTCGGGGTAGATCGTGCCCTGGACGAGGTAGTCGGCCTCGGTGTCGCGGGCCTCGCGCTCGAACTCCCGGATGAACCCTTCGCCGACGATGTGGCGTTTCTCCTCGGGGTCCGTGACGCCTTCGAGCGCGTCGAGGAACCGGTCGTGGGCGTCGACGATCCGCAGGCTGTCCATGTACGAGAAGGTGTCCGCGACCTGTTCGGTCTCGCCTTTCCGCATCAGGCCGGTATCGACGTACACCGGGGTGAGGCGGTCGCCGAGCGCTTCGTAGGCCAGCGCGGCCGCGACCGACGAATCCACGCCACCGGAGAGTGCGATCACCGCGTTCGCGTCGCCGACCTCGTTCTCGATCTCCGCGACGGCTTCCTCGATGAACGATTCAGTATCGACCATCAGGCTTCGACCTCGTCGATCGTTTGGTGGTCGTCATCCTCCATCGCGGCGTCGAGCAGCCCCACGAACGGCGGGCTCGCCCGGCCAGGCCGCGATCGGAACTCGGGGTGGAACTGGGTTCCGAAGAAGAACGGATGATCGGGGAGTTCGAGGATCTCCATCCGGTTGTTCGCTCGGCCCGAGAACTGAAGTCCTGCGTCCTCCAGCCGGTCGATGTACTCGGGATTGACCTCGTAGCGGTGGCGGTGACGTTCGGTACACGACTCGCCGTAGAGGTCGGCTGCGAGCGTCTCGGGCTCGATATCGGTCTCGTGCGCACCGAGGCGCATCGTTCCACCGAGGTCCTCGATGTCGTACTGTTCGGGCAGCAGACCGATCACGGGATTCGCTGTTTCGGGTTCCATCTCGGTCGAGTGCGCGTCGTCGAGGCCGCAGACGTTTCTGGCATATTCGATGACCGCCATCTGGAAGCCGAGACAGAGTCCGAGGAACGGGACGTCGTTCTCGCGGGCGTACCGCGCGGCAGCGATCTTCTCGGTCGTCCCGCGGGTGCCGAACCCGCCCGGCACCACTACGCCGTCGGCCTCCTTGAGCCGCTGGACGTGGGTGTTCGCCATCTCCTCGGCGTCGACCCAGAGCACGTCGACCTCGACGCCGTGTTCGAGACCGGCGTGTTTGAGTGCCTCGTGGATCGAGAGGTACGCATCTTCGAGGGCGTACTTCCCGACGAGAGCGATCGTCACGGTACCGGATTGCTCGCGGGTCACGAGGTCGCGCCACTGACTCGTGCGCTCGTCGGTAGGGAGCGCTTCGCCCTCGATCCCCAGCTCGTCCATCACGTACTTGTCGAGCCCTTCGCCCTCGACCATCAGCGGGACGTGATAGATGTCCTCGACATCGGGGTTCGAGAACACCGCGTCCTCGGGAACGTCACAGAACAGCGCGATCTTCTCTTTGGTCTCGGGATCGAGCTCGTCCTCGCAGCGGCCCACCACGATGTCGGGCTGCAAACCAATGGAGCGGAGCTCCTTCACGCTGTGCTGGGTGGGTTTGGTCTTCTGCTCGCCGTTTTTCGAGTACGGGACGAGCGTGACGTGGGCGAGGAGAACGTCCTCGTCGTCTTCCTCGTGACTGAACTGCCGGATCGCCTCGTAGTACGGTCCGCCCTCGATGTCTCCCACTGTTCCACCGACCTCGATCAGACAGACGTCGTGGCCCGCGGCAGCCTCCCGAACGCGACGCTTGATGTCGTCGGTGATGTGCGGGATGATTTGTACTGTCTTCCCGAGATAATCGCCGCTTCGCTCCTTCTCGATGACGTTCTTGTAGAGCTTCCCGGTCGTGATGTTCTGGTCGAAGCTCATGTCCGCATCGAGGAAGCGCTCGTAGTTGCCGAGATCGAGGTCGACCTCGCCGCCGTCGTTCAGGACGTAGACCTCGCCATGCTGGTAGGGGTTCATCGTCCCGGCGTCGACGTTGAGGTAAGGATCGATCTTGACGGCGGTGACGTCGAAGCCAGCGTTGGCGAGTAGTCGGCCGGTGCTGGCGGCCGTGATGCCCTTTCCGAGGCCACTCATCACACCTCCGGTGACGAAAACGAACTTCGGTCCCTCGCCGGGACCGGTGTCGGGGGTTGTCGGCATATCAACGGTGCGCCAGCGGGGGACAAAATCGTTTCGGAGCCCGCGGTGCCAGCCGTGCGTCACCACTCCTCGTCGAAGAACCCGACGACCTCCGCAGCCACCTTCTCGGCCTGCCCGACGAAGAAGTGATCCGCCGACAGCGCCGTCACCGTCAGATCGAGCTCGCGGGCGCGATCAACCACCGGCTCCCAGTCGGCGGTCGTGTCGCGCTCGGCATAGAGTACCTGGGCCGGACAGTCGACCCCGTCGAGGGCGGCCACCGCGTCCGCACCCTCGCGGCCGCGATCGGGCGCGAGCGCGCTCACCGCTCGGAGGCTTTCGATCTCGGCGGCCGCACACAGCGCCATCGTCGCGCCGAAACTGAACCCGAAGAGGCCGACCGAATCGGCGTGCTCGTGTGCCCACCGCACGGCGTTTTTCACGTCGGCCTGCTCGCCACGGCCCTCGTCCCATTCCCCATAATCGAACCGGAGACACGCAACGCCACGTTCACCGAGTGCGTCGCTCACCGCTACGAGCCGCCGATCCGAGCGCGTTCCGCCGTCCTGGGGATGGGGCGGACACGCGACCACGATTTGTTCGAGTTCCGAGTCCATGCTCTCGTCCGACGTATCGTCGGGATGATCGAGCGTTCCACGCACGTCCCGACCGCCAGGCACCACGACGTCCATCGTCCGGGGTTCGCGTAGGAGGTGTTTTAAGATGACGGGACTCCAACGGGCGGCATGGGAATCCTCTCGCGCGCGTCGTACGTCATCCGGTCGCGGCTGAACTCGGTCCTCAACAGCGCCGAGGACCCGGGCGAAGCGCTGGATTACTCCTACGAACAGCTCCGCGATCAGTTGCAGGATGTGAAGGGCGGGATCGCGGATCTCACCACCCAGAAGAAACGCCTCGAGATCCAGAAGCGCCGGCTGGAGGAGAACGTCGAGAAACACAACGAGCAGGCCCGCGAGGCCGTCCGCCAGGACCGTGAGGACCTCGCGCGTCAGGCCCTCGAAAAGAAAAAGCAGAAGATGACCCAGATCGAGGACCTCGAAGGTCAGATCGCGGAGCTCCAGAACACCCAGGACCAGCTCGTCGAGAAGAAAAACACCCTTCAGGGTCGGATCGAGGAGTTCCGCACGAAAAAGGAAAGCATGAAAGCGCGGTACGAGGCCGCCGAGGCGAGTACGAGGGTGTCCGAAGCGATGACGGGCGCTGGCGACGAGATGGAGGACGTGGGCCGATCCATCGAGCGCGCGAACGAGCAGACCGAGGACATGGAAGCCCGCGCGGCGGCGATGGACGAACTCGAAGAGTCGGGCGCGTTCGAGGACGCCCTGTCGGACAAGGACCAGCTGGATCGTGAGCTCGAATCGCTCAGCTCCGACAGCGAAGTCGACGCCGAACTCGAAACCCTCCAGGCCGAAATGGGGGCCGACGGCGGCTCCGAAACGGCGAGCGACTCCACGAGTGAGGACGTCGAATCGGCGACCTCCGAGGTCGAGGCAGCCAGCAACGGGGCCGACGGCGGTAGTGACGAGTCGGCCGATCCCGCGGTCGAGGCCGAGCTCGAAGAGCTCCAAAGCGACGAGGATACGTAGCGGAACGAGCTCCCGTCGGTAGCGGGACTCCGTTCCCGACGGCCGCAACCACAACCTTTTGCCCGACAGCGATGGGACGGTGAGTATGGCCGAGTCGGACGCCGACCAGCCGAGTGACACGATGCGCGAGCGGGTCGGCGAGAGCCGGACGAAGCTGTGGCTGTTGCTCGACGCCGACCGTCGCGTGATCGCGGCCATTCCTCTCGGTCTCGTGTTCGTCTCACTCGTTCTCCTCGGCGTGCTCGATCCCGCACCGATCTCGGGAGCGATCGCCACGGGTGACCCCATCGAAACCGTTTTTCAGGGCTTTCTGACCGCCATCATCACCGGCGTCACCCTCGTGGTCACCATCAACCAGCTCGTGCTCTCCCAGGAGCTCGGCGCGGTCGACGACCAGCGCGAACGGATGGCGGGCGCGATGGACTTCCGCGAGGACGTCGAGACCGCGATCGAGGCCCCGATCAGTCCTCCGGAGCCGTCGAGTTTCCTCCGGGCGATCATCGACGTGACCCAGACCCGCGCGAACGCGCTCGAAGAGGCCGTCTCGGAGAGCCGGGACGAGCAGTTCAAAGAGCGCACCGAGGACTACGTCGACAGCCTCACGGTAAACGCCGAGACGGTCGGCAACCAGCTCGAAGACGCCCAGTTCGGCACGTTCGACCTCCTGTTCGCTGCGCTGGATTACAACTACTCCTGGAAGATCTACGAGGCGCGCCGCCTCCGCAACGAACACGGGGACGCGGTGACCGACGAAACCGACGACGCCTTCGAGGGGCTGATCGAGGTGCTCAAGTTCTTCGGGCCGGCGCGCGAACATTTCAAGACGCTGTACTTCGAGTGGGAGCTCATCAACCTCTCGCGCGCGATGCTCTACTCGGCCGTACCGGCGCTGGTCGTGGTCCTCTCGATGATGCTGTACGTCGCCAATCCCGGCTCGATCACCGGCACCACGTTCGGCGTCGAGAACCTCGTCTTGGTCGCAAGCGCCGCCTCGACGATCGCGCTGATCCCGTTCATGCTCCTGCTTTCGTTCATCCTTCGGATCGCCACGGTCGCGAAGCGGACCCTCTCGATCGGGCCGTTCATCCTGCGCGAGTCCGCCCGCACCGAGGATATCGCGTGGGACGAGTAGCGCTCCGTCTGGTGGTCTGACGCCGGGTCAATCGACGTTCTCGCCCTGATAGCTCCCGTCGTATCGGCCGTCGTGGTCGGCCTCGGCGAGCACGAGCTGGGCGATGCGCGCGCTCCGCTCGATCTCGATGTCGTGGTGGACCTGAAGAAGTCCCTCGCCCCGTCCCTCGTAGCCCGCGTCCCAGACCGCGGTGTTGAGCATACACGAGTTTCGCATGAGCGACGAGCGCGGGTGGATGAACCCGATGTGGCCATCGGGGATCCGAACGGTTTCGGCGTACCGGACGACGTACCCGCCCGGCGGGAGATAGTACGGATCGGTCGCGTCGTCGGCCCCGAAATCGGTGTCGTCGGCCCCTGAATCTTCGGTGACGTGTTCGCGCCGTCGGTGACGGTCGCCGATCTCCTTGCCGTCGACCCCGATCTGGCCCGGCTCGTGCTGTTCGAACACTGCTTCGAGCGTGAGATCGACGCCGTTGGGCTGGATCTGTTCGTCCGTGACCGGCGTGACGTGCTCGGCGACGAACCGTCCGCTCTCGTACATACACTCGCTTTCCGGCCGTGAGTAAAGGCGTATCGAAGGGTCCGCCTTCCCCGTCGGAACGGTCGGGCAGTTCGACTCGAAATCGGTCACGATGTACGACGCCACCACTGCGAATCCCGATCCAAATGAGAACCGCAGGCCACACCCTCCCCAGCCGATTCGCTCCGTTTGGTCTTCGACCTCGCGTCACTCATCCCTCGCGCGAGTCGTGCGCTTCGCGCACTCCCGCGCGCCGCCGCCTTCAGCAGTCAGTGCTTTCGAGTGTCAGCGTGTGTCCTGTCCCGTCCGGCAATTCTTGCGGAGTGTGGCGGTCTTTCGTGCGAAACGCGCGGGATTTATACCGATGGCCGGCCGAGTATTCGGTGCTATGGGAAAAACGCTGACCGAGAAGATTCTCGACGACCATCTCGTCGAGGGCGAGCTCGAAACCGGCGAGGAGATCGGGATCGACATCGACCAAGTGCTCACCCAGGACACCACCGGTACCTTGGTTTGGCTCCAGTTCGAGGCACTCGGCCTCGACGAGGTCCAGACCGAACTCGCGGCCCAATACTGTGACCACCAGACCTACCAGTTCGACTTCAAAAACAGCGACGACCACCGCTTCCTCCGCTCGGCGGCCGGCACGTTCGGTGCGCACTTCTCTCGACCGGGCAACGGCATCTGTCACCAAGTTCATAAAGAACGGTTCGCCGCGCCCGGCAAGACGATGCTCGGCAGCGACTCGCACACCCCCACCCCGGGTGGGATGGGCGAACTCGCGATCGGCTCCGGCGGTCTCGACGTGGCCGTCGCGATGGGTGGCGGTCAGTACTACATCGAGATGCCGGAGGTCGTGAGCGTCCGCCTCGAAGGCGAGCTGCCCGACTGGGCCACCGCCAAAGACGTGATCCTCCACCTGCTCGGCGAGCTCTCCGTGAAAGGTGGCGTCGGCAAGGTGCTCGAATACACCGGGCCTGGCGTCGAGAACCTCTCGGTGCCCGAGCGGACCACGATCACCAACATGGGGACCGAGCTCGGGGCGACGACCTCGATCTTCCCGACCGACGACCACACCCAGGAGTTCCTCGACCGGCTCGGCCGCGGCGACGAGCACGTCGAGATCGGACCGGACGACGACGCCGAGTACGACGACGAGATCGTGGTCGATCTCTCCGACCTCGAACCCCTCATCGCGACGCCGTCGATGCCCGACAACGTCGTTCCCGTGCGCGAGGTTGCCGGCGAGGACGTCGAACAGGTCATCATCGGCTCGTGCACCAACGGAGCCTACGAGGACATCCTTCCCGGCGCGAAGATGCTCGAAGGCCGCGAGGTCGACAAGCGCACCGAGATGATCGTCGCGCCCGGCTCGAAACAGGCCTCCGAGCTCCTCGCGCGCGAGGGCTGGACCGCCGAGATGATGGCTGCCGGCGTCAACTTCTCCGAGGCGACCTGTGGCGCGTGTATCGGTATCGGTCACGTGCCCGCCTCCGACTCCGTGAGCCTCAGAACGTTCAACCGCAACTTCGAGGGCCGATCTGGCATCGAGGACGACTCGGTGTACCTCTGCTCGCCGGAGGTCGCCACTGCGTCGGCGCTCGCGGGCGAGATCATCGATCCGCGCGACCTCGCCGACGACCTCGGCGATCTCGAGGATCCCGGCTTCGAGATGGCCGACCAGTACGACGGCTCGACCGCCGACCTCATCGCGCCCGACGAGGCGGTCGACGACGGACTCGTGAAAGGGCCGAACATCGGCGACGTGCCCCTGAAGGACCCGCTCGACGCCCACCTCCAGGGCTCGGCGCTGCTCAAGATGGACGACAACATCACGACCGACCACATCATTCCGGCCACCCAGGACATCCTGATGTACCGGTCGAACATCCCCAAACTGAGCGAGTTCACTCTCTCCCGAGTGGACGACGACTTCGCCCAGCGCGCACTGGACGCCGATGGCGGCTTCCTCGTTGCCGGCGAGAACTACGGTCAGGGCTCCTCGCGCGAGCACGCCGCGCTCTGCCCGATGTATCTCGGCGTCGAGGGCGTCCTCGCACAGAGCTTCGCCCGGATCCACAAGGCGAACCTGTTCAACTTCGGACTCCTGCCCCTCACGATCGACGAGGACACCTACGCCGACATCGAGCAGGGCGACGATATCGAAATCGTCGACGATGTCGAGGAGGCCGTCCGGAGCGGCCAGGACGAGTTCACGATCCGCGTGAACGACGACTGGGAGGCAACTGGTCAGCTCGACGCCTCCGCCCGCGAGCGCGAGATCCTCGCCGACGGCGGCAAGCTCCCGCACACGAAGGCCAAGCAGGACGAGAGCTCGGGCGCGGCTCCCGCTGACGACTAACGACTTTTTTACTTCGGGGGTTCGCGCTCCCTGCGGTCGCGCTCAACCCCTCGCAAAAACCTCGACTAAAAACACCCGCTCACTCACGCCTTCGGCGCTCACTCGCGGTACAACTGCTCGCGCTTTCCGCAACCGCCTGCTACCGCAACAGCACCGCCGAAGCCCTCGGTGCTCGCTTCGCTCGCACCTCGCCCTTCATCTGCTGTCAGAGAAACCTCCGACAAGCCTCGTGCTCGTTTCACTCACACGAGACGCCAGGAGAGCGTTGCTCTCCTGAGCCCTGCGGTCGCGGAGCGACCGCAGGACGCCAGGCCCGCACCGCCCGGCGGCCGCAGCCGCCCCCAACGAGAGCAGCGCCGCTATTCGTCGGATCGATCGCTGTATGCGGCGTATCGGAGGAGATTGAGGCTCCACTCCTCGGGGAGTTCGGCGACGAGTTCGTTGACACCGGTCGACTCGTACTCGTCGTCGAGGATGGCGGCGACGTGATCGGCTGCTTTCCCGTACGCGACGCTCTTGCCTTCGGCTTCGCCTGCCTCGCGGTCGGTCAGCTCGTCCTGGTTCTCGATGGCATCGAGCTTGTGCATCCCGCTCAGGACGCGCAGCCGCAGCCGGATGTTCTCCAAGTCCTCACGATCTGCCTCGTCGAGCATGGGGGTGGGTTGTGCGCTCCGGAGTATAAACGGACCGTCGTGACCGCGAGATCAGTCGACGTACGTATCGCGGATCGTCTCCGTGAACAGGCCATCGCGATCGAGCGCGAGCGCGACGAGCACGAAAGGGTGTTCGGCCGGTCGGATCACGAAGGCTGCGTACGGTGGCTCCGCACCCTCGCCGAGCCGATCGATCAGCGGTTCGAGCGGGGTGACACCGTCCCGAAACTCGCCGTAGAGATCGCGCTGGCCCGCCTGCTCGGCGAACGTGTAGACCACACCGTTTTCCTCGCCGTCAGTGTCCTGAGTCACCCGCGAGTTCATCGCTTCCCCCTCGCGCCGCGCCTCGTTCCACGTCTCGCGCGCGACCTCGAAGATGTCGGTCGCACCGTCGACGAACTCGATCGCCGTCCGGGTGTCGATCGCGAGGTCGTCGAACCGCGGCGCGCTGTCGTCCCACGACAGCGTCGCGTCGATCCGGTTGCCGGGTTCCAGTTCCGCGACCGTTTCGGCGAGATCGCCCTCGTAGCCTGCGGTCGTGACGTAGGTCGGGTCCTGACTTTCGACATCGAGCAGAAGCAACTCGTCGGACCCACGCGTGCTGTCGAGCACGCGGTAGGTCCCGGCCGTGGTCGGCTGCATACCCGCCATCGCCCCGCCGCGGGTAAATCTCTGTCACCTGAACGGCTTTGGGGCTCCCGCCCGTAGCGAGTGCATGCGCATCGTCACGCTGCTGCCCTCGGCGACCGAGATCGTCTACGCGCTGGGGCTCGAACCCGTCGGGACCTCCCACGAGTGCGACTACCCGCCCGAAGCGGCCGCAAAGCCCGCGGCCAATCGCTCGCGGGTCGACGCCGAGGCGTCGAGTGCCGCAATCGACAGCCAGGTCCTCGAAGCCGAGGACGGCGAGGGAGTCTACGACATCGATCTCGACACGCTCGACCGGCTCGATCCCGATCTCGTGGTCTCCCAGGGGATCTGTGACGTCTGCGCGGTGGACTCGGTGCTGGTCAGAGAGGCAGTCGACGAACTCGACCTCGACTGCGAGGTGCTGACGACCGATCCCCACAGTCTGGGGGATGTCTTTGCGGACATCCGGCGGATCGGCAACGCCACGGATACTCAGGAACAGGCCGACGAACTCGTCGCCGACCTCGAAGCGCGCGTCGAGGCCGTCGCGAGGACGGCCGAGGATGCCATGGAACGCCCGCGCGTGGCGGTGCTTGACTGGACCGATCCCGTAATGACCGCCGGCCACTGGGTGCCCGAGATGGTCGACCTCGCCGGTGGGTCGTTCGGCCTCGCCGAATCGGGTGACACCTCGCGACCCCGCAAGTGGAACGCAATCCGCGAGTACGACCCCGAAGTGCTCGTGGTCGCGCCCTGCGGGTTCGACCTCGACCAGACCGCCGAAAACCTCGCGGACCTGACCGACCGTGAGGACTGGGACGATCTCACTGCGGTGCGTGAGGGACGCGCGTACGCGCTCGACGGTCATCAGTTCATGAACCGACCAGGACCCCGGCTCGTCGACTCGCTCGAACATCTCGCAGGAATCGTCCATCCCGACCTGTTCGATTCGCCGCCCACCGAGGCTGCCCGCCCGCTCCGGACGCTCCGGGGCGAGCCCACGGTCGAACCCTAAATAAACTACAATGAAATCATCACTTTCGGACCGCAATGCTTAGCGCTGTTGGCGAGTTGAGTGAGTCAATACGAAGAATATGAACAGTACGACACGAGAACTGTTCCGTGATTTTGCTAATGTTGCTACTGGAAAGGTTGTTCAGGAAACTGAATCGGTAAGTTATACCCACGGCTTGAGTGTTGATTGGAGGCCGGCAACTAAACACAACTCAAACACTGGCGAGACGACCGAAATCCCACAAGGCTCTCTTCACACTGAGAACTACGCAAAACCAGACTATTACAGATTAGTTCATGATTGTAGGGAAACAGTCACTCAACTATGCCAATTCAAGCGATTGAGAGAACATCTCTATTCGGAATATGAGTGCATTGTGGAATATCATTCGCCAAACAGAGAATTAAACAAGATTTTGTTGGGATTTCTAGTAGACCTTTTTGAGAAATCTTGTACTAACACACTTGTTTCCTTTTTGGATGAGGATTTTGATAGACAGTTTAAGGACTATATCTCTAGCCTTGATTGTGACTCGATATCAGTTTCAGCTATTGTACCTTTGGCAGGATTAGTATTTGATGGTGATTCAATCAAGTTAGACAAGAACACATGCATCAGACGCACAACAACGGAAGACTTAGAGTTCTTTCTGGGAACCTCAGATCAAGAAGAACATATGCATTGGACAAACTCACAAAGTTTAATAGAGTATCGGTTTGCAAAACAGAAATCTGCCGAGCAAGGTAGAGATACCGACATCTCTCAGAGCAAACGTAGAGAAACAAAACAGCGGATCGAAAATATACTCACATCTATGCGAATCTCGCATTCAGGGAACGCTGTATACTTCGCACATTACGAACGCTCGAAAGCTCCCTGGTTACGAGGCATCCGAAGTACTATTGAAAAGAATCGTGTACGGCCAAGATTATGGGGCGACCTTACAATCGATCAAGAAGAGAAACTATTGAATATGTATGGGATTCTCGAATCAAAGGATTTCTCGTCGATGGAATCCAATTTGCGTATGGCGATAGAGAAATTCAATTCAAGCTATGTTAGGAGAAATGATCGAGTGGCATTTAGTGATTTGATAATCATACTTGAGGCACTCTATTCTGCAAACTCTGGTCAAGAAGGGTTACATAGAAGCGATTTAGCGCAGCGAGTTGCCATCCTATTAGGTACTGATCCTGAATCTAAAGAGAGGATTCGCGATGATATTGCCGAATTGTATGATGAAAGGAGCGGTGTATGGGGAGTCGCTCACGGTGGCGGACGCAGGGAACTGAAAGAGGACAGTTTGGAAAAATCTCGAGGCTATGTTCGAAAATCATTAGAACAAATACTGTCACATGAGATGGATTTTGGCGGAAGAAACAATTTAATCAAAGAGATGAGGGATGAAATCAGACGAAGTAGCCTTGGTATTACATTTCCTTAATTCGACTTAGCTTGATCCAACCGCACACGAGTCGGTGTACTCGATTTCACCGACTGACTCGATCCCTCCCTCGCCACACACCGGGCAGTCGGGGTTCGGTGCGATCGGCACCTCCTCGAAATTCATGTCCATCGCGTCGTACACCAGCAGCCGACCGTCGAGGGTCTCGCCCACACCGATCAGATACTTTGCGGCCTCGGTCGCCTGAATCGAACCCACCACCCCAGGAAGCGCACCGAGAACGCCCACGGTCGCACAGTCCGGCACCGTCCCCTCGGGCGGCGCTTCGGGGAACAGACACCGATAGCACGGCGATCCTTGGGTGAAGGTCGTGACCTGCCCCTCGAAGCGGTAGATCGCGCCGTGGCTGAAGGGAATGCCGGCGAGCGTGCAGGCGTCGTTCACGAGATATCTGGTGCGGAAGTTGTCCGACCCGTCGAGAACGAAATCGTAGTCGGCGACGAGATCGGCGATCGTGCCGGGGCCGACGCGCAGATCGTGAGTCTCGACATCGATATCGGGGTTCAGTCTCGTGACGAAGTCGGCGGCGCTGTCGACTTTTTTCCGGCCGACGTCGCTGTCGCCGTGGACGACCTGGCGCTGGAGGTTCGATCGTTCGACGATGTCGTCGTCGGCGATCCCGAGCGCGCCGACGCCCGCAGCGGCGAGATACTGGATCGCGGGCGAGCCGAGCCCGCCCGCCCCGACCACGAGCACGCGCGCGTCGAGCAGTTTGGCTTGGCCCGCCGGACCGATCTCGTCCATGATGACGTGTCTGGAGTACCGATCGAGCTGGGTCGGATCGAGACCAGGGCCGCTCATGTGGATCGATTGGTAGCGAACCGAATAAGCCCGCGGGTGTACCGGACTGTGGCATCGGCGCAGTCACCGGCCGGGAACCCGCCTCCGGCCGTCGGCCCGCCGGCCCGATCTCCACATTTATGTGCCCCGACTCTGTACGGTGGTCCGTATGCGAACGAGCACACTCACTGTTGCCCTCCTATCGGCGCTGCTGGTGGCAAGCGCCGGTATGGCGGGTGCGCTCACCACGAACGGTCTCCAGCCACAGGAATCACCGACCAACACCACGACGAGCGGTGGCGACGCGGCGGTCGAGGGTAGTCCGAGCGTCACGTTCGATGATCAGGAAAGTAGCGGCGAGTCGCTCCTCGTCGCGTCGGCGAGCCTCCCCCGACAGGGCTTCGTCGCCATCTACGATAGCAGCCAATCCGGCAACCAGACCGATCAGGTCGTCGGTGCGTCGTACCTGCTCGAACCTGGCACGTCCGACAACATCCGGATCGCACTCGACGAGTCCCTCGACAGCTCGGCGTCGCTGACAGCGGTCGTGCACGCCGACACCAACGAGAACGGCGAGTTCGACTACGTTTCCTCGGATGGCCAAGAGGACGCGGCGCTCACGCCCGAGGGCGACCGACGGATCGTCGACATCGCTCAGGTCACCGTCGAGAACGCTGGCGGCACGAACGACAGCGCTGCCGACGGGTCGAACACGACCGCAGCGACCACCGACGACGACGCGGCCGACAACGCCACCACCGGCACGACCGCCGATGGGATGACGACGGCCGACGAGACGAGTGCCGAGGAAACGACGGCTGAAGAGACGAGCGCCGAAGAAACGGCCGCTGACGACGCCACCGAGGCAACCAACGGAACAAACGGAACGGCCGCGAACGAATCGAACGGCTCCGGCGATTCGGGCGGTAGCGGTGCGTTCGGCCCCGGATTCGGTCCCGTGGTTGCCGTCGTTGCACTGCTCGCAGCCGCGTTGCTCGCAAGCCGACGGCGCGAGTAACGTCCACGAACCGTACCGAACTTTTCTTTACACCGGTCCAGCGTTCGAGTCCACCGGACCAGCCAACCGCTCCGCAAACGACTTCGTGAACGATTAAAAGACGTTCTAACGTTGCCGGTGTCTCGCCGATCGAACGCGGTTTCAATCGCCCGGATACGCCTGCTCGAACGGTCGTGGCGGCAGCCGGAGCTCTTCGAGTTCGGGGAGGTGTTTGACGTTGTAGAGCACCTGCATCTCGTCGGTGACCGGGATACCGTTACACGACAGCCGGATGTCCTGCTCGATCATCTCCGGCGGGAGGATGTTGTTGACGGGCATCGAGAGCTCGCCCTGCTTGACGATGACCGCACAGTTCGCACACGCGCCGCCGCGGCAGGCGAAGGGCCACATGAACCCGCGATTTTCGGCGGCTTCGAGCAACGACTCGTGGGGTTCGACGAGGAACTCGCCGTAGTCCTCGTGGTCGAGGTCGCCCTCTGCGGCCTTCCCAAAGAGATCGTCGTCGTCGAGATCCCAGCCGTGGTCGTCGAGCACCGCGTAGTTGAGGTACTCGACCCGCGAGCCAGCCTGCTCGTAACTCTCCTCGTCTTCGAGTTCTGGCTCGGTATCGACTTCGGGCTCGTAGCCCGCCTGGAGCTGCTTGTACGCCGTCCGAACACGTTGAAACTCCTCGGGAGAACCCCCGTGGTCCGGGTGGGCCTCGATCACCCGCTCGCGGTAGGCCTGCTCGATCGCCTCCTCGCTCGCGTCGGGCTCGACTCGGAGGACATCGAACGGGGACGCCACATCGGAGGAAGGGTCTCGGGATCGAAAAGGGTTCTCAATCGGGAAACCGCTGTCGTCGGTGATCGGTTCGCATCACGTTACGGCGGTGTCGATTTCGCCGCTACTCGGCCTCGATACCAAGCCCGGGATACCACCGATCGGCCCCGGCCTCGCGCGCCCGCTCGTCCATCTTGGCGAGCAGCGCGCATGCGAGACTCGCAGTCTCGGCGGCGCGGGTCTCGCCCTCGGTTCGGAACTCGCCGGTGACGCGGTTCGCGTACACCGTACAGACCGCGCCCGCCCGGAGGCCGTAGAGGTTCGCGAGAGTGCAGATCGTGCTCGCCTCCATCTCGATGTTCAGGACGTTGGCTTCTTGGAGATTCTCGACGAGTTCGTCGCTGCCGGCGGCCTCGAACCCCTCGAACCCGGGGCGACCCTGGCCGGCGTAGAAGCTGTCGGTGCTCGCGGTCACGCCGACGTGGTAGTCGTAATCGAGGCGTTCAGCGGCCGCGACCAGCGCCGCCACCACGCGGTCGTCCGCCGCTGCGGGGTAGTCCTCGCGGACGTACTCCTCGCTGGTACCTTCCTGGCGCACAGCGCCGGAGGTGATGACGAGATCACCCACTTCCATTTCGGGCTGGATCGCGCCGCAGGAGCCCACCCGGAGGAAGGTGTCCACGCCGACGCGTGCGAGCTCCTCGACCGCGATCGCCGCCGAGGGGCTGCCGATCCCCGTTGAGGTGGTGCTGATCGGCGTTCCCCGGTGCTCGCCGGTCGCGGTGCGGTACTCGCGGTGTTCGGCCACGATTGCCGCATCGTCCCACACGCCGGTGATCTTCGGGATGCGCTCGGGGTCGCCAGGCAGGAGCACGGTGTCGGCGACGTCGTCCTCGCCGACGCCGAGGTGGTACTGCACCTCGTCGTTCGGGTCCTCGCTGTCGCCGGTCATCGTCCCAGAGTCTCGGCGGTGATCGCGTCGGGCAGGAGGTCGCCGAGGCGGTACTCGGCGAGCTCGTCCGCTTCGTCACAGAGCACGCGAAAGTCGTCGTCACAGAACTCGGTGAAGGTCTGGCGGCACATCCCGCAGGGGAGCACGCCGTCGCGCTCGCTCGACGTCACCGCGACCTGCGCGAACTCGTCGTGGCCGTTTTTCACGGCCTCGGCGATCGCCACCTCCTCGGCGTGGAGGCTGTTCGAGTAGTTCGCGTTTTCGATGTTGCAGCCCGTGAACACCGTTCCGTCGGCGGTTTCGAGTGCCGCGCCGACCTGATATTCGGAGTACGGGACGTGGGCGTTCGCCGTGGCCTCGCGGGCGGCCGCGACGAGGTCTTCGTCGTCCATGCTCCGCGATTCGCTCTCGTTCGTGAAATAACCACCGAGCGCGAGGCTGTGACGGTGGCAGCGGTGGCGGTGTGGCAGCGGCGGCGGTGCCTGGAGGATGAAGGGCGAGGCGCTCGCGGCTTCGCCGCTCGCTCGTTCCGAGGTGCTCGCTTCGCTTGCATCTCGCGGCCGAGGGCTTCGGCGGTGCGGTTGCGGATGTGGACCGTCCGCACGAGCGTGGGCGGCGCTACGCGCCGCGATTCGAGGTGGCTCCGTCGCCTCGCGCCGCCCGTGAGCAGACGCAGCGAGGGCCGCCAAACGAACGAGGAGCAACGTGACCCGTGAGCGTAGCGAGTGCGGTTCACCGCGAACGAGGCCGAAGTTCTCGTGAGGCGGAGGCGAACGAGAGCACGGAAGAGCTCCGCTCTTCCGGAGGCCGAGTGAGCGGGAGTTTTCAGTCCTCCGGAAGACTCGTTTCGCTCGTCTTCCGAGCTCTGCCTTACTTCGTTCGGCAGAACAGGTTTTTGGAAGGGGTTCGAGGGAGCGAGCGAAGCGAGTGACCGAGGACCCCTTGTAAAAAGTGGGGGTCTCTAGTCCTCGCCCGACTCGTAGTGATCGCCGGCCGCCGACGGAATTCGAGTTCGGCCGACCAGCGCCAGCACGATGATCACCGTGATGTACGGGATGGTCTGGACGAGCGAGCTCGGCACTGCGTACGCCGGGATCTGCTGGAGACGGAGCTGAAGCGCGTCGAGACCAGCAAAGAGCACGCCGGCCCCGAACGCTCCCACCGGGTTGTAGTTGCCGAAGAGGTAGGCCACGATCGCGATGAACCCGCGGCCGTTGACCATCGTCTGGCCGTTACCGATGAACAGCCCGACCTGGCCGAGCGAGAGCCCGACGCCGCCGATCCCCGAGAGCACGCCCGAGAGCGTGACGGCCACGTACCGGGTCCGGGTGACGTTCACGCCGGCGGTGTCGAGCGCCTTCGGGTTCTCGCCGCTCGCACGGACGTGCCGGCCGAACGACGTGCGATTCAGGACGTACCACGAGCCGGCCACCGCGAACAGCATGATGTACACCACCGGGCTCGCATCGAACAGTACGGATCCCACGAACGGGAGCTCCGAGAGCACCGGGATCGTCCATGTCCCGAGCGTGCCGACGCTGTCGGTGTTGACGCTGCCGTAGGCGACCTGCGAGATGAACGGGGCCAGCCCGAGCGCGATCAGCCACACCGCGAGCCCGGCGATGATCTGGTCGGCCTGATACTCCAGACAGACCACCGCGAACAGCAGCGACAGCAGCGTGCTCGCGAGCACGCCGGCGAAGAAGCCGACCCAGATCCCGGGCAGGAACGCCAGCGAACCGATCGCATCGGCGACGTAGACGCCCGTGAACGCCGAGATGATCAGCAATCCTTCGAGCCCGATGTTGATCACGCCGGATTTCTCTGCGAAGATCCCGCCGAGCGCAGCACACACGATCGGCACCGCGAGCCGGAGTGCGGCCCCCAGCGTGCTCTCGCTCAGTGCGACTCGAAGGAGATCGCCGGCGGCCGTGTTCGGGAAGATTGCACCGTAGACCACCGCGATCGCGAGGAGCACACCAGCACCGTAGGCGAGCAGCCGCCGGGGTCCGTACTCCGCGACGGTGTTTCGAAGCTCGGTGGTACTCATTGTTCGCCCTCCGTCCGCTCGAACTCCGTGCTACCGCCGGACTCGATTTGCTCGTCCGGCGAGGACCGTCGGTCTTCGACGGGCTTACCGCCGTCAGTCGCGACGGGATCGCGGCCGGTGGTGACGAATCGTTTCCCGAGCAGCCGGAAGAACTCCGGCATCGCCACGAACAGGATGATCAGTCCGCGGAGCACGCCCACGAGCTGTTTCGGTGGCGACTCGGCCGAGAGCTGGAGCGCGAGCGACCCGCTTTTGAGCACGCCGAACAGCAGCGCCGCGGGCACCACGCCGAGAGGGTTGTTGCCCGCGAGGATCGACACCGTGATGCCGTCGAACCCGAGCGAAGGAACCGAGGCCGTGAAGCGTCCCGTGACCATCAGCACCCAGACCGCGCCCCCGATGCCCGCGAACGCACCCGAGAGCGCCATGCTTGTCACGATCGTGCGATCGGCGTCGACGCCACCGTACTCGGCGGCCTCGGGCTGGAGCCCGCTCGTCCGGAGATCGTACCCGAACGCGGTTCGCTCGATCAGGTAGTACAGCCCTGCGACCAGCGCGAGCCCGAAGACGAACACGAACACCGAGAAGTTGCTGCCCGAGCCGAACAGTGTGGATTCGAGCACCGCCGCTCCCGGAACGGTTCGCGTTTCGACCGACTGGCTCCCCGGCGCGGGGAAATACGACGAGACGAGGAAGAAGGCGACCTGGGCCGCGACGAAGTTGAGCATGATCGTCGTGATGACCTCGTTCGCGTCGGCATACGCCTTGAGCGCTCCTGGAATCGCGCCGTAGAGGCCGCCGACGATCGCGCCCGCGATCACGCCGAGCGGCACCAGCACGATCGTGCCGAGTCCGGCGGGCACCAGCGGGGCGGCGAACAGCACCGCGAGCGCGGTCGCGAGCGCGCCAGCCACGAGTTGGCCCTGCGAGCCGATATTAAAGAGGCCGGCGCGGAACGCGACCGCGACCGACAGTCCAGTAAAGACGAGCAGCGTGGTCTCCTTCAGCGTGAGTGCGATCTGGAAGTTGAAGGGATCGGCGAGGACGTTCCCGATCGCGCCCTGGAACAGCTGGACGTACACGCCGACCGGATCGTAACACGACGTCGGCCCGAAGAAAGCGAACGCCGGCTCCTCGCATGTCGCCGCCATTCCCGACACCACCACGATGACGCCGCCGACGACGATCGACGCCGCGAGCGCCGCGAGGCTCAACAGCAGCCGCTCGACCCACGACGCCGCCACCAGCCGTGCGAGTCCGTCTTCGATGTCATCCCGGCGGCTCATCGCTCACCTCCGGTCGAGCGCTGCTCCGCACCGGTCTCGTCGTCACGTGACACGTCGTCCTGCTGACTGCCATCGGCCGTCACGTCGGCGGACTCGCGCTCTGCGAGCTGTTCGCCCGCCATCAGGAGGCCGAGATCCTCCTCGGTGACCGCATCGGGATCGACGACGTCGACGAACCGGCCGTCGTGCATCACCGCGAGCCGGTCGGACAGTCCCCGGACCTCCGTGAGGTTCGCCGATACCAGAAGGACGGCGACGCCCGCATCACGGAGTTCGAGCAAGCGGTCGTGGATGAACTCGGTCGAGCCGACGTCCACTCCTCGGGTGGGGTGGGTCGCCACCACGACGTCGGGATCGCGTTCGAACTCACGGCCGACCAGGAACTTCTGCTGGTTGCCACCCGAGAGCGAGTGGGCTGCCGCCGCCGGTTCCGGCGGCCGGACGTCGTACTCCTCGATGATGTCCGTGGCGTGGCCGCGAGCGCCGTTCCAGTCGATCCGGCCGCCGCCGATCGGCGGGGTGTGCTGACTTCCCAGCACGCCGTTCTCGGTGAGATCGAACTCCATCACGAGACCGCGTTCCTGGCGGTCTTCGGGGACGTAGGCCATCCCGCGGTCGATGTGGCCGCTTCGCGAGACCCGGGTGATATCCTCGTCGTCGAGATCGACGGTGCCGGCGTCGGGTACCCGGAGCCCGGTGATCGCCTCGATGAGTTCGGACTGGCCGTTGCCGTCGACGCCCGCGATGCCGAAGATCTCGCCCTCGCGCACCGTGAACCCCGTATCTGTGACGTGCCTCGCGCCGTGCTCGCCATGAACTGAGAGGCCGTCGACCGAGAGGACGCTATCGCCGGGATCGGCGGGGCCGGCGTCGACATCGAGCACGACTTCACGGCCGACCATCATCTCCGCGAGCTCCTCGCGGGTGGTGGCGTCCGCATCTACGGTGCCGACGTTCACGCCGTCTCTGAGCACCGTGATCTCGTCGGCAGCCTCCATCGCCTCGCCGAGCTTGTGGGTGATGAAGATCAGTGTCTTCCCCTCCGCCGTCAGCTCCTCGAACACGGCGAACAGCTCCTCGACCTCCTGTGGCGTCAGCACGCCCGTGGGCTCGTCGAGGATCAACACGTCGGCACCCCGATACAGCGCCTTCAGAATCTCGACGCGCTGCTGTTCGCCGACGCTGATGTCTTCGACCGTCGCGTCGGGGTCGGCCGCGAACCCGTAGCGTTCGGCGAGCTCCCGAACCGCGTCGCTCGCCTGGTTCCGGTCGGTCGCGAGCCCGCCCCACTTTTTCGGCTCGTGGCCGAGCACGACGTTCTCGGCCACCGACATCGGCGGGACGAGCATGAAGTGCTGGTGGATCATCCCGATTCCGGCATCGATGGCGTCCCGTGGCGAGTCGAACGTTCTGGACTGTCCGTCGAGCTCGATGGTGCCCGCATCGGGTTCGTAGAGCCCGTAGAGCACGTTCATCAACGTCGACTTGCCCGCGCCGTTCTCGCCGAGCAGCGCGTGTACGGTGCCGGGTTCGACCGCGAGCGAGACGTCATCGTTGGCGATCACTCCCGGGAAGCGCTTGGTGATCTCTTGGAGTTCGACTGCGTTCGTCATCGGATCTCCCACGTCGTCCGTGGCATGAATCGTTCGTCGGCCACTCACTCGCCCTGGCCGGGCTTTTGTGGCACCGAGATGTCGCCCGCGATGATCTTCTCCTGGGACTCCTCGAGGGACTGTTTGACCTCCTCGGGGATCTCCGAGCCGAGTTCCTGGCCGTAGACCGCCTCGACGCCGTTCCCTTCGAGACCGAGGGTCGTCACGCTCCCGCCGTTGAAGCTGTCGTTGGCGACGTTCTCGATCGACCTGAACACGGCGTTGTTGACCTTCTTGACCATGCTCGCGAGGATCACGTCGGAGAAATTCGGCGAACTCTTCGACTGATCGGAGTCGACACCGATGGCGTACCGGCCCTGTCCCTGGGCGGCCTGGAACACGCCGATACCACTCCCACCGGCGGCGTGGTAGACGATGTCCGCGCCGTTGTCGTACATCGAGACCGCGGCCTCCTTGCCTGCACCGGGATCGGAGAACGAACCGGTGTACGCGACCCGCACGTTCGCCTCCTCGTTCGCGTGTTTCGCACCTGCCTCGAACCCGGCCTGGAACTTCTTGATCAGCGGGACTTCCTCGCCACCGACGAACCCGAGCGTCGCGTTTTCGGGGTTGGTTTCGCCCGCACCCGCGCTCATCTCACGTGTCGTGAGCAGACCCGCGAGGTGGCCGATCTGGAACGATCCGACGTGTTCTTTGAACGTGTAGCTCGCGACGTTCGGCTCCTCGACCACACCGTCGACGAGCATGAAGTTCTGGTCGGAAAAGTTGGGAGCGACGTCCTGAAGCCCGCTCACCTGTGCGAACCCGATACAACAGATCAGGTCGTAGGCTGGGCTGGTCTGCTGGGCGAACCGGCGCTGAAACGTCGGAAAATCCGAGTTCTGCTCCGGCTGAGCGTTGTTGAAACTGACGCCGATCTCGTTGGCGGCCCGCTTGACGCCGCGGTTGGCCGAGTCGTTGAACGACTTGTCGCCGAGGCCACCCTTCGCGTACACCATCCCGACGTTCATGTCGGAGCCACTACCCGACCCGCCGCTCGCGTTCCCGGTCGCGTTCGAGCCGTTGCCACCGGACCCGTTCGATCCTCCTGAATCGTTCGACCCACCGGAGTCGTTGCCCGAACCGCTTCCACCACCGCCGCTCGTACAGCCCGCAAGACCGGCGATACCGGCTGCTCCAGTGATCTGCAGGAATCGTCGTCTGTCCGGACTCGTGCGCATGCCATGAACCACTGTCGTAGTGGAATAAGTGTATCGTTCATTCGGGACCACCGACGGTGCCGGCGATGTTCGCATAGCGACATCGACGGACACGTGTGGGTGTCGCCCAGCATCGTTCACTCGCCGACCGACGCCTCCGAGAAGTCGACGGGAGACGCCCGTCCGGCGCAAGCAGATCGGTTCGGATGCGGAGGGCAGCAGTGAGAACGCGACGGCGATCGTCGGAATACCGGATGCCGTCGGGGCGATCCCATCGTAGAAAACCTTGAAAACGATTTTCGCGGATTCGACGCTCAGTCTTCGACGGCCGTCTCGACCGTCGCCACCGCCCGTTCGCGGAGCTCTTCGACCTGCTCGCTCTCGGCGTACACCCGGACTTTGGGTTCGGTACCGCTCGGTCTGACGAGCACCCACCCCTCGTCGAGATCGAGCCGGACGCCGTGTTCGGTCTCGACAGCGGCGTCCGGGAACGCCTCGGGAAGCGTCGTCGCGAGGCGCTCCATCACCGCGTCCTTTCGATCGTCGGGACAGTCGACGCTCACCTTCCGGTAGGGGCGCTCGGCGATCGGCTCGCGGAGCGCGGCGAGGCTCCGACCGGCGACCAGCCGCGAGAACACCGCAGCGCTCGCCACACCATCGATCCACGGCCCGAGGGCGGTGTGGATGTGTTTCCACGGTTCGGCCGCAAAGACCACCGACGTGTCGGCGTCGCCCGCCTCGCGCACCGCCGCGATCCCGACGTGGAGCGCTCCCAATCGGACGCGCTCGACTCGGCCGCCGGCCGCCGCGACCCGCTCGTCGATCCGTGAGGAGGCGTTCGGCGTGGTCACCACCACCGGGTCGTCGGCGTCGCTCGCGCGGGTGTAGTGCTCGGCGAGGATCGCCACGATGGTGTCCTCGTGGACGATCTCGCCCGTTTCGTCGAGAAACACGACCCGATCGGCGTCACCGTCGTGGGCGATCCCGAGCGTCGGTCCATCGGTCTCGTTGGCCGCGGCTCCGTCGCCGTCGTCGCTGTCGTCGAGAAACACCTGAAGATCGCCGAGCGTCTCGGGCGTGGGCTTGCTCCCGCGGGCGGGGAAGTGGCCGTCGACGTTCGCGTTCAGCGCCACCACGTCGGCCCCGAGCGCGCGGAGCACCTGCGGGGTCGCGCGGCTCGCCATCCCGTTGCCGCAGTCGACGACGATTTCCATCCCGTCGAGCGCCGCCCCGTGGCCTGCGGCGTAGTCCGCGATGCGGTCACGATAGCCCGTGAGCGGGCCGATCCGTTCGGTGTCGCCCCACTCGTGCCACGCCGTTGGCGACCCGTCCTCCTCGACGCGTTCCTCGATCCGGGCTTCGGCGTCGTCGCCGTACTCCTCGCCGTTTTCGAACAGCTTCAGCCCGTTGTCGGTCGGTGGGTTGTGACTCGCTGTGACCATCACGCCGCGACGGCCGCGCGAGGCAAAGGCGAGCGCTGGCGTCGGGAGTACCCCTGCCCGTCGGACCGTCGCCCCCGCGCTTTCGAGGCCGGCTTCGAGCGCCGCCGCGAGCGCCGGGCCGGTCTCGCGGCCGTCACGGGCGATCACGAACTCGACCGGCTGACCGTCTTGGTCGACAGCGTCGGTTCCGGCGGCCCGGCCGACCGCGAGCGCGAGCTCGGGCGTGAGGCGCTCGCGGACGTCACCGCGGATACCCGCGGTACCGAAGAGAGTCATGGTCGAGGATCGAACGGGCGGTATTTATGGCGGGTGGTTTCCGCCGACGGTCCTGGCTTAGAGCTCGACGCCGCCGGGGATCAGACTGTGCTGGCGCACGAGATTTCCTTCGCTATTGTACACGAGAAACGTCGTCTTGTCCTGGGTGAGCACGTCACGGCCCTCGAAGCGGACGACCATCTGGTAGCGCCCCTCGTCGTCGGTCGCCTCGCCGTAGGCGCGCGCCGCCCGGATGAACCCGAGCACACCATCCGAATCGGCGTTGAGTTCGAGCACGAAATCGCCGGTGATGCGGTTGGTGACGCTGAGGACACCGTCACCATCGTCGGCGTGGAGGCGGTAGTTGACGTCGGTCTCGTCGGCGGCAACGAGGTCGTCGGTTCCCGCGAGTCGCTCCTCGAGCACCTCGCTCGGGCCGTCGAAGTCGATGGTGAGGGTGGGTTTCGCCGGCTGGCCGTCCACCGCCACCCAGTCGGTGTTGCTGACGTGGAGGTCGAAGTACTCGCGCCTCATTCGGTATGGCTCGCCTACGACGCCCGGCGTCATGAACGTAACGCCGGTGTGGCCGATCGGTGGGCGACCGCCCAGCCGAGAATCGCCGAGCCGAACGGTTGAGGTGGGCGGGGACCGAACGCGACTCACTCGATGGACGACGATTCGCCCACGCGCCGCGGCGTCAGAGAAACCTACGACCGGATCGGGAGCCACTTCGCCCAGACGCGTGCACACCCGTGGCCGGCGGTCGAGCGGTTCGTCGAGCGCGCGACGCCCGCGACCGACGCGACCTGGGGACTCGATCTCGGCTGTGGGAACGCGCGCCACGCCGCCCTGCTGACCGACCGAACGGAGCGGGTCGTGGGGATCGACGCGAGCCGCACGGTGCTCGACACCGCACGCGAGCGGGTCCAGGAGGTGGACGGCAAAATCGAACTCTGTCAGGCCGACGCAACCCACCTCCCGCTCGCCAGCAACAGCGTGGCCCTCGCGGTGTACATCGCCACGATCCACCACCTCCCGACCCGCGACGCACGCATCGCGAGTCTCGACGAACTCTCGCACGTGCTCGCACCGGGTGGGCGCGCCCTCGTGAGCGCGTGGAGCACGACCCACGAGACGTTCGACCGGGAGGAGGGGTTCGATACGACCGTCGACTGGACGCTGCCCGGCGGCGAGACCGTTCCGCGATACTACCACATCTACGACCCGGACGAGTTCGAACGGGACCTACGCACAAGCGCGCTCGGAATCGAGCGAACCTTCGAAGAAGCGGGAAACTGCTACGCCGTGGTGGGCGACTAAAGGGAAAGGTCCTTAGTCGCCGCCGAGAGAAACTCGAATGCGCACCAGTGGTCTAATGGCAAGACCTGGGCCTTCCATACGCGGACGGTCCCCGTTCGGGTGAAGACAGCCCATGATCCGAGTTCGATTCTCGGCTGGTGCAATCGCTTTCTTGACGCTCGACGATTCGTTCGGTCGCCCTTCGAGTGTCCATTCGAGTTCGAGGACGACCTACTCGGTTAGTCCGTACCCACGCTGGAACAGCCAGACATCGATCGCGACGACCACTGCGGCCGCACCGCCGAGCACGGCGAGCGAAACGTTTGGCTCGATCGAGGCGATCCCGAGGAAGCCGTATCGCACCCCGTCGACCATGTAGACCATCGGGTTCACCAGCGAGACCGTTCGCCACACGGGTGGAAGCGCGTCGAGCGGATAGAACACCGCACCGAAGAACACGAGGGGACGGATGATGAACTGGTTCAGCACGGTGAGATAATCGAAGTCGCGTGCCCAGAGCCCGCCCATCACGCCGAAGCCAGCGAACAGCACCGCGATCACGAGCACGAACGCGACCGCGTAGACCGGGTTCGCGAGCCCGACGCCCGTCCCGATGGTCAGCGGGATCATGACAGCGCCGACGAGCGCGATGAGCACGCCGATGATCATGCCGCGGAGCGCGCTCGCGCTCACGTACGCGCCGACCATCTCGGTGTAGGAGAGCGGCGAGGTCTGAATCTCGTGGATGTACTCGTTCCAGCGGCCGTGGAAGATCGAAAACGAGGCGTTCTCGAAGGCGTTCGCGATCACGCCGAGCACGATCAGTCCCGGGAGGATGTAGAGGATGTAATCGACGCCCTCGATCGAGCCGACGCGCGCACCGAGGATCACCCCGAACACCGAAAAGTAGAGCACGTTGGTGATCAGCGGCGGCAGGAACGTGTTCCGGGGCCGGCGGACGAACCGGAGGATCTCGCGGTGGACGAGGGTTCGCAGACCGGTCGAGACGACGCTCATATCGAGGCCTCCGGCGATTCCGTTTCGTCGGCCCGATCGGTCCCGTCGGTTTCGTCCGCTTCGTCGCGTCTGGTCAGCTCGACGAACACCTCTTCGAGCGAGGTTCGAGAGATGTCGATGTCGACCACGGTGTGGCCCTGGCGATCGAGCTGGCGGATGAGATCGGGCGCGACCTCGCCACCCTGTGGAGCCGTGATCACGAGGGTGTCGCCGTCGAGATCGACGTTCACGACCCGTTCGTTGTCGATATTGGGAGCTTTCGCGGGTGGTTCGCGGAGCTGGAGTCTGATGGTGTCGTTGCCGCGGGCCATCAGCTCGTCGGGGCTCGCGACCGTGACCTTCTGCCCCGAGTCCATGATCGCGACCTCGTCACAGAGGCGTTCGGCCTCCTCGATGTAGTGGGTGGTGAGGAGGATCGTCGTGCCGTCGTCGTTGAGATCGGTGATGATCTCCCAGAGATCCCGACGGAGTTCGACATCGACCCCGGCGGTGGGCTCGTCGAGGATCAGGAGGTCGGGGTCCGACACCAGCGCGCGGGCGAGCATGAACCGGCGTTTCATCCCGCCGGAGAGCCAGTCGAAGCGCGTCTCGCGCTTGTCGTAGATTCCCACCGTTCGGAGTGCCTCGTCGGCGCGCCGACCCGCTTCCTCGGTCGAAATCCCGTGATAACCTGCCTTGTGGATCAGGACTTCTCGGATCGGGAAGAACCGGTCGACGTTGAACTCCTGGGGCGCGAGGCCGATCCGGTCACGGGCCTCGCGGTACTCGTCCTTGACGTCGTGGCCGAACACGCTGGCCTCGCCGCCGGATTTCCGGACGAGCCCGACGAGAACGTTGATGAACGTGGTCTTGCCCGCGCCGTTCGGGCCGAGGAGGCCGAAGAACTCGCCCCGCTCGACCGACAGCGAGAGCCCGTCGAGCGCCTGCACGTCGCCATAGCTTTTTTCGAGATCGGTCGTAGAAATCGCGAGCGACACTACCGGACAATGGGTCGGCGGGCGATTAAGCGTGTTGGCTTCGGCTGGGCAAGGTCCTCGCTGGTGCGATTCCGGCAGATCAGTCGCCCGGCGTGGGTGTCGCGCTCGGTGCGGGATCGAGGCTGTAGAGTGCGGCGAACACGCCGGTGGCAACCACGATGAACCCCGAGGCCGTCAGGAAAGCGACGAACACGCCCGTCGCGTCCCAGATCGCGCCCACAGTGAAGGGACCGGCGACCTGGCCGACCTTCCACCCGATCGAGCGCAGCGAGAGGCTCGCCGCGACCGCGTCGAAGTGCTCGCCCTCCTCGACGAACAGCGCCATGCTTGCGGGGAGCCGGAGACTGTCGGCGATCCCGATCACCGCGAACGCACTGAATAGCACGAAAAAGGCCGGCACGAGCGTGAACCCACCGAACGCATTCGTCGAGAGGGTGGGGAACACCGCGCCTGCGTACTCGGCCAGCGGGATGATCGCCGCGCCGAGCGCGTACACCAGTGCGCCCGCGATCACGAACTGGTGTTTGTGGCCCACTCGATCGGTGTAGCTGCCGACGCGGCCCTGAAGGAGGGATTTCGTGAGTTTGCCACCCGCGAGCACGATCCCGACGAGGAAGGGGTTCATCCCGAACTCGGTCCGGGCGTAGATCGGGAGGAAGATGATGACCGCCATCTTGCCGAAGCTGAGGCCGAGCCGGAGGACGACGAGCGCGCGGATCGCGGTCCGGTCCATGAGTCTGCGGAGGGTCTCGACGCCGGTGGCTGCCTCGGGGTCGGTCCGCCCGCCGGGGTTGTCCCGGAGGAAGAAGAAGACCGCGACCGTCGCGCCGATGGTGACGACACTTAGAACGGCGTAGGTCAGGGAGAACCCGTAGACGTAGAGCAGGAGGCCGCCGACGAGGTCGCCAGCGAGGCTCGAAAACGCCCCGACCTGGTTGTAGGTCCCGAGCCACTTCCCGCGCTCCTCGCTCGGGCTGAGTTCGCCCACGACCGCCGAGCCGGTGATCCAGAGGACGCTCGCGCCGAAGCCCTGGACCACGCGCATCAGGATGACACCGGAAACGTCGCCGACCTGCGAGAATCCGACGAAGACGAGAACGTTGAGCACCAGGCCGGCGAGCAGGAAGCGTTTCGCGTTGTGGGTGTCGATCAGTCGCCCGAGCGGGAGGACGATCAGGAGCTGGACCAGCGCGAATGCCGTGCCGAACAGCCCTTCCACAGTACCAGTGGTCCCGAACTGGTCGGCGTACAGCGCGAGCGCGATCAGGATGGTGGAGTACGCCTGTGAGCGCGCGAACGCGGTGCTCGCGAGCGCGACGAACTCCCGATTTCTGAAGAGGCTCAGCGAGCCGCCGTCGGTTTCCGCCACTATCGTGGAATCCGCGATGGAGACTGAAATATTCGATTATTCCGGGGATGTTCGGAGGGTTCTGGCACGTTATCGAGGACCACGAAGCGGTTCGTGTGGGCGGCCGCTGTGCAGCTGCGGTGGCGGAGCGGTCGTGGTGGCGGCGGTGCAGTTGTAGTGGTGGCGGTGCAGTCCTGGTGGATCGAGGGCGAGGCCCGAACGAAGTGAGGGGCCGAGGGCTCGGGCGGTGCTGTGCGGGGCGGTTGCGGAGAGCGCAGCGTCCGCACGAGCGGAGCGAGCGCGGTTCACGAGAGACGCTCCGCGTCTCTCTGGCTCTCGTTCGCTCCCTGCGGTCGCTCACGGCGAGCGCCCAGCGGGCGCGAGCGGGGGTTTTTCATGTCCTCGTGAGCAGCGTGGGATCGAAGGTCCCACGGGCCGTTCGCGCGGCTTCGCCGCGCGAAGACGAAGCGAACGAGGGCTCGGAGCGGCTACGCCGCTCCGGTGAACGTTTTTGCAAGGGGGGTTGCGCGAGCGAACGTAGTGAGCGAGCGCAATCCCTCCGCAGTAAAAAGGTTCGTGCGCGGGATTCGAACCCCGGTCGATCGCTTCCTCGCTCCCGTCGGTCGCGAGACTGCGCTCTCCCTGCTTCGAATCTCGCACGGTACGCTGTCGGTTGCTCACGTCCGTTCGCAACACGACAGCGGGCGTGGCGGGACTCCCACGAGCGTAGCGAGTGGGAGTACGTCACGGCCGCGAAGCGGGCGTGACGGGATTCGAACCCGCGATCGAGAGGTTAGGAACCTCTCGCCCTATCCGCTAGGCCACACGCCCCGGCGGGGCGAAGTGGCGGGTGGGAAAAACCGTTGTGTTGTTAGTTGCTCTCGACTTCGGTGTTCTTCTCGTTGACTTCCGGCGGGTTGTGATCGACCGCGTCGCCCCCCGAACTGGCCTCGTTCGCGGCGTTTGCCGTCTCCGAAGTGGCGTCGCTCTGGGCGACGTCCTGCATGTCTTCGAGTTCGTTCTCGACTTCCGATCGTCCTTGCTCGAACTCGCCGCGGGCTTCGCCGAGTGCGCCAGCGAGTTCGGGGATCTTGTTCGCCCCGAACAGGAAGACGATGATCACGAGAATGATCAACACCTCCGGCCCGCCGGGAATGCCTGGTATCTGGAGTATGGCTCCGAACATCGTGGTCATAGCTTACGAACTGTGTAATATAGGCTTTTTGCTCGGGTAGGAAGCGTTTTGCGCTCGTCACGTCTACCCGGCTCGTGGCCGATATCGGCGACACGGCCCCCGATTTCACCACACTGCTCGCGAACGGCGACCTCGCCGAGACGCTCGCCCTCGCCGATCGGTGCGGCGCTGTACCGTCTCGATCATTCACCGCAGCACACGACCCCATCAGTTTTCCTTCCAGCCATCGAACGCCGTCCGATGAGTGACACCGCCGGCACCGCGAACAGCGGTCGCGTCTACGCCCCCGAAAACGACCACGCGTTCCCCGACGAACGGGTCAACGAGGTGCTCGATCTCGTCGAAAGCGACCCCGAGATCCAGGCGTACCTCGACGCCCAGAACGTCAACCCGGTCGCGCGCAAGCGCTACAACGACCACGGAGCGAAACACATCTCGATCGTGCGCAACCGTGCGCTCTGTCTGTACGACCTGCTCAAGGCCGGCAGCGTCCAGTTCAACGGCGCAGCCGATCAGGGTCTCGACGAAGCCGACGAGCCCGTGATCATCGCACTCGCCGCCACGCTCCACGACATCGGCCACGTCGTCCACCGCGACGAGCACCCCTACTACTCGATCCCGCTCGCCGCCGACGTGCTCGATCGGGTCCTCCCCGAGTTCGGGTTCTACGACACCGAAGCCCGCGTCCGTGTCAAGGGCGAAGTCCTCCACGCGATCCTCTGCCATCACACTCCGGAGACGCCGCTGACCCTGGAGGCGGGCGTCGTCCGGGTCGCCGACGCGCTCGACATGGAACACGGCCGCTCGCGCAAACCCTACGAGCAGGGCGGGCGGGGGATCAACACCGTGTCGAGTCAGGCGATCCAGGAGGTCTCGCTCGAAACCGGCGACGGTGCGCCCGTCCTCGTCGAGATCGAGATGACCGACGCTGCCGGCGTCTACCAGGTCGACACGCTCCTGAAGGCCAAACTCACCGACTCCGGTCTCGAAGACCACATCCGGATCGTCGCCGTCACGACCCACAGCGCCGACGAACAGCTGGTCGAACGCGTCGAGCTCTGATCTCCCCGCATCTTCCCCGCCACAGCGCACGAGTTCGGGTGATTTATGTCGTCGAAGCACGTCCTCCCGGATGCGCGTCAGTGGTGTAGCCTGGTATCACCTCAGCTTCCCATGCTGATGACCCGCGTTCAAATCGCGGCTGACGCACTTCTCTCCATCCGACTACCGACTATCGGTCGTCGGGCTCTCGCTCGACGTCGATCGGTGTGCCGATCGGCCCTGCCTCTTCGTCCCCGGTATCGCGCTCGGCCATGGTGTCGGTCGCGCCGTCACCTTCGGTCACGGAGTCCGTGTCCTGTCCGCGACGCTGGCGCAGGCTCTGGCGAGTGAACTCCGGCGTGGCCTGGAGCCGCTGTCGGCTGCGGAACGACCGGTACAACAAGAGTGCAATTCCCACCGAGAACGTCGCGGCGACCGCAGTCGCAAACGGCGTCGCGAACGCGTAGAGTATCGCCACCGAAAGCACGCCCGCCGTCAGCAGGAGGCCGAAGACCAGGCGGTTCGCGAGCGATTCGAACAGGCCGTCGGTGTCGTCGAGATCGGCGTGTACAGTGAGATCGCCCCGGTTGAGTCCGTCGAGCGCACGTTCGAGTTTCGGCGGGGTTCGCACCGTGGCCTCGGCGAGGTCGGTGACCTCCGTGCCGCGCTGTTCGAGGAACTGCTTGATCCCTTCCTCACGATACCCCTCCTCGACGAGGTAGTCGGTCGCGACCGAGATGAAATCGAAGTTCTGATCGAGCGTGACACAGACCCCCTCGACGACGGTCGCGACACGAAGGACCAGGGCGAGGTTCGCGGGCAGCCGGAGCGGGAACTCGTAGATGGTGTCCTCGACCTGCCCGACGACCTCCTGAACGCGGTACTGGTCGACCTCCTCGCCCCGGATGTCCTGTATCGCGAGCTCCATCACGTTGCCCATCGTCTCGCGGTCGGCGGTCGGGCTGAGGGTGCCCATCTCGACCAGTGCGTCGAGGATCGCGTCGATGTCCTGGTTCGCGATCCCGATGTAGAACTCCACGATCTTGCTCTGGATGTAGTCGTCGACCCGACCGCTCATCCCGAAGTCGTAGAACACGAGCGTGCCGTCGGGTTCGACCGCGAGGTTGCCGGGATGGGGATCGGCGTGGAACACGCCGTCGTCGACGATCATCTGGAGGTAGACCCGTTCGAGGCGCTCCGACAGCTTGGTGCGGTCGATCCCCATCTCATCGAGCTCGTCGACCGCGGTGATCTTGGTCCCGGGAACGTACTCCATCGTGAGCACGCGGGGGGTGGAGTGACTCTCGACCACGTTCGGGATGCGGATCGTGTCGTCGCCCGCGAAGTTCTCCCGGATCTCCTGGAGCATCCGTGCCTCCCGAGTGTAGTCGATCTCCTCGTGGATCGTCTTGTCGAACTCCTCGGCCAGCGTTTCGAGCGAGAACGAGCGCGCCTCGCCGATGAACCGGATGAGGACGGGCAGACTCCACTTGATGACCTGGAGATCGGCCTCGATCAGCGATTCGATGTCCGGTCGACGGACCTTGACCGCGACCGGCTCGCCCTCTAGCTCCGCCCGGTAGACCTGACCGAGGCTCGCACCGGATATCGCGTCGGTGTCGAACGCCGAGAACGCCTCGTCGACCGATCCCAGCTCTTCCTCGACCACCGGTTCGGCCTCGGCCCATTCCGCAGGGGGGACCTCGTCCTGGAGCTTCGAGAACTCCGCGACGTACTCTGGTGGCAGGACGTCGGGCCGCGTCGAGAGGAGCTGGCCGAGCTTGATGAACGTCGGGCCGAGTGTCAACAGCGAATCGAGCAGCACACGCGCGCGTTCGCGTCGCATCGTGCTCGTGACCTCACGCCGCCCGCCGAACAGGAAGTATCGTCGGCGGTCCCGAAGGTACGCGACGATCAGCGGGAGGAACTGGCGGAAGACGACGAAGAACCGGCCGTACGCACGGAGGTTCACAGCGTGTGCCCCGTCACAGCTCGTCGGACTCGCTCCCGCCGACCGCTATCGGGATCGACGTCGCCTCGGTGGCGTCGCGCTTCGGGAGCCGGAGCGTGAGGGTGCCCCGATCGAGCGTCCCCTCCGCGCCCGTCCCGGCGACGTCCGGCGGCAGCGGGAGCTCCGCGTCGAGGAAGAGCGGCCGGTCCTCGTCGAGATACCGAAACGCCATCGGGAGGTCCTTCTCGCGCCGGGCCTCGATCCGAAGACGCGCCCCGTCGAGTCGGACATCGAGCGTCTCGCTGCCGACACCCGGAAGATCGATGACGAGGAGATACGCCGCCTCGGACTCCAGCAGGTCGGCGAACACTGGGTCCGGGAGGTCGCCCAACGCATCGCGCAGCGCGGACATGGGGAAACCGTGGAACGCCGGGGCGAAAAACCCCCCGATAGCGGTCACCGACACCCTACCAACGGCCCGATTTCACGTCTGAGACGCCGTGAAACAGTCCGAAACAGTGCTGAACGATCGGGAACGGTCGGTAACGGTCCACATGGTTCATATTGGGGAGGTGCTATCTTCGGATAGATGACGAAGACCCGTCCCGAGCCCAGGGTCGAAGGTGATGCCGCCGCCGGCCCACAGCCCACCGCCACCGAACCGCCGACCGTCCTCCTCCGCAACGAAGACGACACCGATCACGCGCTCGACGTGTGTATCGCTGCCGGCGATGGCGTCCTCGTCGACGATTCGCCCACCGTCGACGGCGACAGTCAGCGTACCGTCACCGCCACGGCCGGCAGTGTCGGCACCGTCCGGGTCGAACTCCGCGCCGACCACGGCGGCTCCGCCAGTCTCGCGTTCGATCCCGGCCAGCCCGGCTCGACGCGGGTCCCGGAGTTCGTCATCCGTCCCGAGACCATCGTCGTCGCCGGTCTCCACTGAAGCGCTCGTTCTCCCGGCTCTCCATTCGATCACTGCCACCAGTCGTTCTCACCGTCTTTCCTCGCCACCGTTCCGGCACACGTTTTTGCCCACCCGCCCGGTTAGGAGTGGTATGAACGACGTCCGCGAGAGCGGGTTCAAACGGCTCACTCGGCTCGAAACGGCGCGCGAACGGCTGCTCGACCGGGCCGAACCCACGGAGCGGGTCGAATCGGTCGGCCTCGTCGCCGCCGACGACCGTGTGCTCGCCGAGCCGGTCGTCAGCGAGCGGGACGTGCCGCACTACCCGCGTGCGGCGATGGACGGGTTCGCGGTTCGGGCCACCGACACGTTCGATGCGAGTCGGCGCTCGCCTGCCGTCCTCCGACGGGATGCGATCGACGATCCCGACACCGCGATGCGGGTTCACACCGGCAGCGAACTCCCGGACGGGGCCGATGCGGTCGTGATGGTCGAACACGTCGAGACGGTCGGTGACGAGATCGAGGTACTCGATCCGGTCGCCGCCGGCGAGAACGTCGCACCGGTCGGCGAGGACGTTCAGTCGGGAAAGTGCCTCTACGAACCGGGCCATCGGCTCCGGCCTTCGGACCTTGGTCTGCTGAAGTCGGTCGGCATCGACGAGGTTTCGGTGTACGATCGCCCGACCGTGGGGGTGATACCGACGGGCGAGGAACTCGTGCAAGCCGACCCCGACCCCGGTGAAGTCGTCGAAACCAACGGTCTCACGACCTCACGGTACGTCGAGCGCTGGGGCGGACGGGCGACCTACCGCGACGTCGTGACCGACGACCGCGCGGCGCTTCGGGCGGCGATCGAGCGCGATCTGACGAAGGACCTCGTGGTGACGACTGGGGGTTCGTCGGTCGGCGAGCGCGACCTCGTTCCCGAGATCGTCGACGACCTCGGCGAGGTGCTGGTCCACGGTGTCGCGTGCAAACCCGGCCATCCCACAGGATTCGGGGTCGTCGCGGACACACCAGTTTTGATGCTCCCAGGCTATCCGGTCTCGTGTATCGTCGCCGCAGTCCAACTGCTTCGACCCGCGCTTCGGCACGTCGGCCACCACTCGGTCCGGTCCCATCCGACGACCGAGGCGCACCTCGATCGAAAGATCCCCAGCGAACCTGGCGTCCGAACCCACGCACGGATCGAGCTACGAGAGGAGGGCGACGACACGCCGACGGCCGTTCCGACGCGGACGAGCGGCGCGGGCGTGCTGTCGAGCGTCGCGCTCGCTGACGGCTGGGTGGTCGTCGCCGAAGAGCGTGAGGGGATTCCAGCGGGTGAGACCGTTGCGGTCGAACACTGGGAGGCAGAAATATGAGCGAGCGCAAGCAGTTCCGCGATCTCGCATCGCCTGCGGCGGCCCACGACGCGATCGCGTCGCTCGACCTCGATCCGGGAACCGAAACCGTGTCGCTCGACGCGGCCGAGGGCCGGGTACTCGCCGAGCGGGTCGACGCGACGCTCGACGTTCCCGGGTTCGACCGGTCGGCGCTCGACGGCTATGCGCTCCACGCACGCGAGACGTTCGGGGCGACCGAAACCGATCCCGCGACGTTCGATCTCGTCGGCGTCGTCGAAGCTGGCGAACGGCCGACGGTCGATCTCGATCCTGGCGAAGCGGTCGAGATCGCGACCGGCGCGGTGATGCCGCCCGACGCCGACGCGATGGTGGCAGTCGAGCGGACCGACCGCGTTGGGGGCGAGGACGTAGCGGGTGACGACGGTGGTGCAGGCAGCGACGATGCAGCGGGCGACACGGGCGGCGAGCGGGTCGCGGTCCGGACGTCGGTGACGCCGGGCGAGAACGTGATGCCCGCTGGCGCGGACATCGCGGCGGGCGAGCGCGCACTCGGGCCCGGAACCCGGCTGACGGCGCGCGAGATCGGGCTGCTCGCCGCGCTCGGCGTCGATCGAGTTCCGGTGCGTGCGAAACCTCGAGTCGGGATCGTCTCGACCGGCGACGAACTCGTCCGCGTTGGCGAGGATCTCGACAGCGAGGCGGGCCAGATCTACGACGTGAACTCCAACGCGACCGCGGCCGCGGTTCGCGAGGCCGGCGGCGAGCCCGTCGTCTACCCACACGCTGGCGACGACTACGACGCACTCGAAGACGTGCTCCGTGAGGCCGCCGCCGAGTGCGATCTGGTCTGCTCGTCGGGCTCGACCTCCGCGAGCGCCGTCGACGTGATCTACAAGGTCATCGAGGAGCAGGGCGACCTTCTCCTTCATGGGGTCGCGATCAAGCCGGGCAAGCCGATGTTGGTGGGCCAGTTGGAGGTCTCCGGGTCCGAACAGGACTCGGACGGTACGGAAGACGAGCAGAGCGAGTCTTCCGGTAGATCGGCGTACGTCGGGCTGCCCGGGTATCCGGTCTCGGCGCTCTCGATCTTCCGGACGTTCGTCGCCCCCGCGATCCGCCGGACCGCCGGGCTGCCGGAACCGGCGACCGCGACGGTCCGGGGACGGATGGCGGTCGAGGAGCGCGCCGAGGAAGGTCGTCATCGACTCGTTCCCGTCGGACTGGTCGAAAACGGTGCGGGTGAGACTCTGGTCTACCCGGTCGACAAGGGCAGCGGCGCGACCACCAGCCTCGTCGAAGCCGACGGGATCGTGGAGATGGACGCCGAGGTCGCCTATCTCGACGCGGGCGAGGCGGTGACGATCGAGCTGTTCTCGCCCGAGGTTCGTCCTCCGACGGTTCTCGGCGTCGGCGAGGACGACCCGCTCCTCTCGCGACTGCTCGACCGGATCGACCGACCGCGCTATCTGGGTGTCGGGAGCCGTGCGGCCCGTCGGTGGCTCCGCGACGGCGTTTCCGACATCGTGGCGGTGACGGGCGATCCCGACGAACTGGACGCCAACACGACTGAGATCGGCGGCTGGACCCGCGAGTGGGGCCTCGTCGTTCCGTTCGGCAACCCCGAAGACGTGGACGATCTCGCCGATCTCGTGGATCGCGACCTCGCGTTCGTCAACCGTCCGACGGCCTCTGGATTGCGAACGACCCTCTCGAACGCGATCGCCGACCTCGCCGACGAGCGCGAGGCCGACCGCCACGATCTCGTCGACGCGATCGACGGGTTCGATTTCACCCTCGAAGCCCACGAGAGCCCGGCCCGGCGGGTGGCTGCCGGCGGGGCCGACGCGGGGCTCGGGCTCCGTGCGACCGCCGAGAAGCTCGACTGTGGGTTCGTTCCGCTCGGCGAAGAGACCGTTCGGCTGCTCGCTGCTTCGGATCGGATGGAGAAACCTGGTGTCGCGGCGCTCGAACGCGCGCTCGACGATCTCGACGAGTTGTGTACGGACCTGCCGGGATTCAAAGGTCGCCGAAGCCAGTGATGCGGCGGTCGCCCCGGACACACCATCCCCGGCGATCGTGACCGTGGCGCTCGACGTGGATCCCGTCGAGGCCCGCGTTCCACGCTGCGCCGACGTCGTGGGGGCCGTCACCGACGAGCACCCCTTGACTCTCGGGCGCGACATCGAGGCGGTCGATCGCCAGCTGGACGGGTGCGGGATCGGGTTTCCAGCCGATCTCGCTCGTACAGCAGACCACCGCGTCGAACCGTTCGCGGAGATCGAGACGATCAAGTACCGGATTGGCGAGGAACGGCTGGCAGTGGGTCACCACACCGATCGGGGCGTCGATCGACGCGAGGAACGCCCGCGCGTCGTCGTAGAGGAAGGTCGCGGCCGCGCGGGCCTCGGGGTCCTCGATCGCGTGGAGCGCGTCCCAGAACCGGGCAACGTCGATCCCCCACGCCCGGAGCTGGTCGTCGCGCAGACCGCCGAGCCCGTGCCAGAGCCTTTCGGCCTCGCGGTCGGTGAACCGCCGGCCGAGGCGCTCGCCGACGCGGTCGAACACGCTGCGGACGTAGCTCGCCTCGACGTCGACCAGCGTGCCGTCGAGATCGAGCAGCCAGAAATCGTACTGTGGAGGGGCCATCGGGCTCTGTAAATACGGTCGCCACCGATAAATCCCTTCTGCCGGGGGCCGATGACGTGCAGCAGTCGCCCGCCGGAGCGGGTCGCTGGTGATCCTGCTGCGTTACCGCACGTCGTCGAACCGTCCTGCCATCTCGATGTCCTGATCGGTCACCCCGCCGGCCTCGTGGCTCGTCAGGCGCACCTCGACCTCGTCGAAGCGCACCTGAATCTCGGGATGGTGAAACTCCTCGTCGGCGATCTCGGCGACATCGGTAGCAAAGGCCACGCCATCGAGGTACTCTTCGAACTCGTAGACGCGGACGATCTCGTCGCCGTCCTGCTGCCACTCTGCGGGGGCGTTCTCGCTGATTTCCTCGTCGGCAAGCGTTTCGGCCATGAGTGAGGTGTCGCGGCCCGGACGAATAAAGATGGTGTCGATGGTCGCCCTCGGCTCGGATTCTCCCCTGAGACGGTCAGTCGGCGCGACCCCACTCGGCGTCGCGTTTCGGCCGCCGGTCGACCGCCGCGACCGCCGAATCCGTGTCGCGCGCCGCGAGGCCGTCGAGTGCGGCGCGGGCGCTCGCCTCGGTCGAGAAGTACGTGACCTCTTCCTCGACACACACTTCGAGCGCCGCGCGATCCCGCGAGATCACGAGATCGACCTTCCCCTCCCGAATCGCCGCTGCGAGGTCGTCGAACTCCTGACAGTCGAAGTGTGCGGCGAACCCGTTCTGGAGGTCGCCTCCCGCATCGCTCTCGGGATCGGGGAACTCAGCCGCCGAGAGGTCGACCGCCGCGACGCCCTCGGCCGGGATCGGCTTGCCCGTCGCGGACTGTGCCTTCCAGTACGCCTTCCCGAACTCCTCGGCGGTCCCCATCACCTCGCCCGTGCTCTTCATCTCGGGGCCGAGTCGCGGGTCGCTTCCCGGGAGCCGGTCGAACGGCAGGACGACCTCCTTCACGCTCGTCTGCTCGGGGACCTGTTCGGTCGCGTCGAGGTCTGCGAGCGACGCACCCGCCATCACCTGGGCAGCGAGTTTGGCGATCGGGACGCCCGTCGCCTTCGAGACGAACGGCACGGTGCGGGACGAGCGCGGGTTCGCCTCCAGAACGTACACCTCGCCCTCCTTTATCGCGAGCTGGACGTTGAGCAGACCGACGGTGTCGAGCGCGCCCGCGATCCCCTCGACGACATCGCGTACCTGCGTTAGCACGTCGGCGTCGAGCGAGCGCGGCGGGATCATACACGCCGAGTCGCCCGAGTGGACCCCGGCGGACTCGACGTGCTCCATGATCCCGCCGATCAGGACGTCTCCCGCTTCATCTGCAACGGCATCGACGTCGAGTTCGACCGCGCCCGCGAGGAACTCGTCGATCAGGACCGGCTGGTCCGGGCTCACGCGGACGGCTTCCTCGACGTACTCGCGGAGATCGTCGTCGTCGTAGACCACGTCCATCGCGCGGCCACCGAGGACGTAGCTCGGCCGGACGAGCACGGGATAGCCGATCTCGTGGGCGAGTTCGAGCGCTTCGGTCTCGCTGACGGCCGCACCGCCGACAGGCTGGGAAACGTCGAGATCGTCCATCAGGACGTTGAACCGATCGCGGTTCTCCGCGAGGTCCATCGCCTCGACCGACGTGCCGAGCACCTCGCAGTCGAGGCCCCGCCGGTCGAGTTCGCTCTCCAGTCCGCGCCCGATGTCGACCGAGGTCTGGCCGCCGAACTGGACCATCACGCCGTCGGCCCCGGTGGCCTCGATCGCATCGGCGACCTCTTCGGGGGTGATCGGTTCGAAGAACAACCCATCGGACGTGTCGTAGTCGGTCGACACGGTTTCTGGATTGTTGTTGACGACGTGGGCCTCGATCCCCATCTCGCGGAGCGCGCGGACCGCGTGGACCGAGCAGTAGTCGAACTCCACGCCCTGGCCGATCCGGATCGGGCCACCACCGACCACGACGACGCTCTCGACGTCGCGATCGACTTCGAGCTCGCCCGCCGCTCCCTCTCCCTCGTAGGGACCGGTGTCGGCGTACTCGGGCTTGCGCGCGGAGTAGTAGTACGGCGTCTCGGCCGCGAACTCGCCGGCACAGGTGTCGACTTGCTTGTATTTCCGGCCTGTCACCGACGACTCGACGTCGCCGACACCGCCGATCTCGGTGCCACCGGCCGCGGCGGTCGCGGCGATCTCGCTGTTGGTGAATCCGGCGCTCGCTGCGGGTTGGAAATCGCCCGCGGCGGCCGCTTGCGCGGCGTCGGCGATCCGAACGTAGCGCTCGGTGTACCACGATTTGATCCCGGTGAGCGCCGCGAGATCGTCGGCGGTGTAGCCCCGCTCGGCCGCCTCGAACATCGCGTAGGGGCGGTCGGGCGTCGGGCGTTCGAGATACTCCGTTTCGAGCGCCGCGTCGTCGAGTGCGTCCCACTCGACATCGGGCTCGTACTCGGTCGAGCGCAGCGCCTTCAGAAGCGATTCCTCGAAGGTCCGCCCGATCGCCATCGCCTCGCCGGTGCTCTTCATCGCGGTTCCGAGCTCGAACTCCACGTCCCGGAACTTCTCGCTCGGCCACCGGGGGACCTTCGTGACCACGTAGTCGATCGCGGGCTCGAACGCTGCGGTGGTCTCGCCGGTGATCTCGTTGTCGATCTCGTGGAGCCGTTTCCCGAGGGCGACCTTCGCGGTGACGCGCGCGATCGGGTACCCGGTCGCCTTCGAGGCGAGCGCGGAGGAGCGCGAGACTCTGGGATTGACCTCGACGACACGATACTCACCGCCAGGCGTGCCGTCGTCGCGCCACGCGAACTGGATGTTACACCCACCCTGAATCCCGAGGTCGCGGATCACGTCGAGCGCCGCGGTCCGCATCTCCTGATGGCCGTCGTCGGGGATCACCTGCGAGGGCGTCACGACGACCGACTCTCCCGTGTGAATCCCCATCGGATCGAGGTTCTCCATGTTGCAGATGATGATACACGAGTCGTCGGCGTCGCGCATCACCTCGTACTCGAGTTCGACCCAGCCCGCGATCGACTCGGTGATGAGGACCTCGCTGTTGCGCGAGAGCCGCAATCCCTTCCGGACGCGCTCGTACAGCTCCTCGCTGTCCGCGACGACGCCCGACCCGCTCCCGCCGAGTGTGTAGGTCGTCCGGGAAATAACTGGCAGTCCGCCGACCGAATCGACGGCCGCGTCGACGCGCTCGCGCAGGCCTGCCTCGTCGAGGTTCGTCTCCGATTCGCCCTCTTCGAGGGTGATCGTCGTCGAGGCAGGCACCGGCTGTCCGATGTCTTCCATCCGCTGGCGGAACAGATCGCGGTCCTCGGTGGCGTAGATGGTGTCGAGCGGCGTCCCCATGATCTCGACGTCGTACTCGTCGAGGACGCCCTCCTCGGCGAGCTCGGCGGTCACGTTCAATCCCGTCTGGCCCCCAAGCCCCGCGATGACGCCGTCCGGGCGCTCCTCGTCGATGATCTCGGCGATCGCGTCGGTCGTGATGGGCTCGATGTACACCTCGTCGGCCATCTCGGGATCGGTCATGATGGTCGCCGGGTTGGAGTTGACGAGGACGACTCGCGCGCCCTCCTCCGCGAGTGCGCGACACGCCTGCGCGCCGGAGTAGTCGAACTCCGCCGCCTGGCCGATCTGTATCGGACCGCTGCCGATGAGCAAAATCGTTCTGTCCTCGTCGGTCATTACCCGTCGTGGTGCGTACATCGTAATAAGCACCACGATTGGGTACGAGATACGCAACTCAGTTTCGAAAATCGAAATCAAGGGGCCGGCGACCTCGTTCCGTGACCTGTTCGAAGACGTGACGCCACAGCAGCTCGTCGGAGTTACTGTCTCGATGGAACGAAGCGCCGCTCCGCTCGAAAAGCAGTCGGTCGACCGAAACCGCTCGATTTCGGCGGGTCAGTTCACCGTACCGTCGAGCACGCGATACCGGTACGGCCGATCTCGGATGACTTCGACCTCGCCGTCCGCACGGCGGCCGAGGACGGTGGCCACCCGGTGTGGACTGTCGAGTGTTTCGTCGCGCTCGTCGAGCAGGTCGTGGATCTCCCGCGCCGTCAGCGGCTCGTCGGGGTTGACCTCCGCGAGCACCGTCCGGATGCGTTCGAACTCGCCCCGGCGGAGTTGCATACGTCTTCCCATGGCCTCCACCCACATAACATGGCGTCAGACAGCCGTATGACGGCGCACTCGATGAATCGCCAGCCGGCACCGATACGCCCGGTGCGGGGGCGTCAGACGGGCGTATCGGTCTCGCGTTCGAACTCGCGCTCGCGGCGGTACTGGTCGACGAACGCCTCGACGTCGAACTCGTGCATCTGGCGTTCGAACTCGCTCGCCGCGTCGTCGTCGGTGTGGCTCACCGCGTGTTCCATCAGCTCCACGACGAGTTCGACCACGATCTCGTGGAGTCGCCGGGCGTCGAAGTCGGTGGCCCAGACGAGGGCGTAGCCGACGTCGCTGTTCTCGGCGACGTCCTCGGCGACGACCTTCTCGGGGAACTCCTCTAAGACGACGCCCATCAGATGGAGCGTGTCGAACTCGTCGCCCTCGGTGGGTTCGATCGTCTCGCGGAGCACTTCGACGAGCGACTCGGGAACGAACCGACTCGGTGGATGGACGTCCATCACGAGCGCGTGGCGCTCGCCGCAGTCACAGTCGAACTCCCGCATCCCCATGTCGAGATCCGCAATCGCGACCGACTCGCCGCAGGGGAGGGCGAGGTCCGACCCCCGACTCCCGGGGACGCGTGGCTCTGCCATACGTCAGCAAAGGGACGGCACGCGGTTAAACGCCGCGGCTCCCCGGCGTTAGACCGCCCACTCGTCGATGTCCTCGCCGTTCTGGACGGCGGCGCGGTCGGCGTGAAGCTGTGCGTACGCACGCGTTATCACCGCAGTCCCGAACACGGCCGTCACGCCGCCGAGAAGGATCGAAACGACCACGTTGAGCAGCGGGCTGACGGCCCCGACCAGCAGCGGCACCACCGTCGAGGCGAGCGTGACGAGGATCGCCACTCCAATCACGAGCGCGAACAGTTCGAGTCGGTTGCCCTTCGTCAACTGCCAGCTGTCTGCCATCGCGTCGACGAAATTGCTGTCTTCGATCGCGATCTCCTGTCTGAGAAAGAGGAAGGCGATCGCGAAGAAGATCCCCGGAACGATCAGGAAGATCAGCCCGATGGCGACGATGATCCCGACGACGATCCCGCCGACGATACCGTTGAGTGTCGCCAGCACGATATTCCGGCCGGCGAGCCCGCCCGAAAGCGCTCGGCTACTCTCGGCGAAGAAGGCCCGAGCGGCAATGATGTTGGCTGCCTCCCCGAGGACGGCAGTGAGTGCGATGAGCAGCCACGCGACGATGGGCGGAACCGGCAGGGCGAACGGCGTCAGTCCCTCGGTCGACGTCTCGACCATCCTGATCTGCTCGCGAGTGAACTCCGCCTCGCCAGCCCCCTGATTCGATCGCATGAGTTCGAGCACCGTATCGACGGCGTTCGCGGCGATCGTCTGTGTGGCCAGAGCGGTAACGATCCCGATGACGACGAACACGACGGCGAGAACGAGACCGTCGCGCGTGAACGTCCGGCGGGCTCCCTCACGGAGCGCCGTCCCGATTCGCAGTGACATATCACGACCGTCCACGCGGCAGATATTAAATCAATGCATGTGGCCGGCGATTGCGGGCCGGGAAATCAACGCACACGAACGGCGATCGGATTCAGGGCCAGTCGTCGCGCGTCGCGGTGTCGGTGTCGGGATCGTCCTCGTCGGGTGCGTCGGCAGCGAGCGTCCACCCGGCGGCGTCGGCCGCGTCGTCGAGCGCCAGATACTCCCACTCGACATCCTCCGCGAGGTCGACGTCATCCTCGTCGGTGCCGACGAAAACGTGGCGTTCGGTGTCGAACTGGCGTTTGACGTTGTCGAGGCTCTCCTCGCGCCCGCGCGGTCCCGAGAAGAAATCCTGCCGGATGCGGTGTTTCCGGGTGAAGTTCGTGACCACGTAGGTGGGCTGGTCGGAGATCACGCCGACGTACTCGGTCCACCGGCGTGCGTCCGAAACCACCTCGGTGGGGTCAGCGAGCGCTTCGAGCGCCGCGAGTTCGAACGCCAGCGTCATGTCGCCGCTGCCGCCTTCCATACCTCGGATCGGCCGTGCTGGAGGAAAACGGCTTCGATGCGATTCCCGCTTTTCGACGGAGACGACGGACTGTCGGCAGCTCGTTCGACGGACCCAGTTGCAGGACCCAATCGCGACGAGGACTCTCCCGACACAAATGAGAACCGCAGGCCACTCCCTCCCGCACCCACTTTTTTACTCCTCGGGTGCGCTCGCTACGCTCACGCACCGCTCGTCGCAAAAACCTGGACTAAAAACACCTGCTCACTCGCGTTGCTCGTTCGCAGTTCGATCACTGGTACCCCACCCCAGCACCGCGCCGCGACCGCCACACCCTCCCCAACCGACTCCCTCGTTCGCTCACTCCGTTCGCTTCACTCGGTCATCCCTCGCGCGGGTCGCACGCCTTCGGCGTGCTCCCGCGCGCCACCACCGGGCGTCGGTGGTGCAGACTGCCGGAGGGATCGAGGGTCGTTCGCTATGATAGCCGTTCGTGCCGGTCTACTGCTCCGGGGCGGGCGCGAGCTCGTCGAGATCGACCTCCTCTCGCATCAAGACGTCTTTCTGATCGGCCACGACACGCTCCTCGCGAGCCAGCTTCTTGTACTTGCTCTGGGGGGCGAGATCGCCGATCAGGACGCCGCCGACGATCTTGCCGTCCTTGAACGCGAGCCGCCGCCACTCGGTGTCGGAGAACTTCGCCTCGGCGTGGTCGTCGCCGAGAGTCGGATGGCCAAAGGAGAGGAAGGGGAAGTCGAAGTGGGTGATCGAATAGGACGAAACCCAACGGAACGCTTCCTCCTCACCGTCGACGGCTTCGCCGTCTGCTCGTTGCGTCTCCGACGCAACGGTGTCCGCGAGCATGTTCTGAGCCGCGATCGAACCCTGCTCTTTCGCGCTGCCCCACGAGCCGTTCTGGGCGTAGTCGTCGATGATCGTGTCGTAAAACCGGGTGAGGTCGCCCGCGGCGTAGACGTCGTCGACCGAGGTCTGCATATACTCGTCGACCACCACGCCGTTGTCGCGCTCGATGTCTGTCCCCTGGAGCAGTTCGAGATTGAAGTCGAGCCCGATCGCCACCCCGGCGAACTCGCTGTCGTAGGTCTCGCCGTTCGGGTCGACAGTCGAGGAGATGTGGCCCGAATCGTCGACTTCGAACCGATCGACGCCGCTGTCGAAGACGGGGGTGACGTTGTTCTCTTCGAGCGCGTCGTGGATGATGTCGGCTCCGTCCTTCGAGAGCGCGTACCGCCACCAGCACTCGCCGCGCATCAGGTAGTGGGCGTCGATCTCCTGTGCGCCGCAGATGGCCGCGAAGTCGATCCCGAGGAGCCCGGCACCCACGACGACGCCGGTGTCGGCGTCTTCGGCGTGTTCCTTGATCGCGCGTGCGTCGTCGAACGTCCAGAAGTGGTGGATTCCCTCGGCGTCGCTGTTGTCGACGGGGAGCTGGACCGGCGTCCCGCCCGTCGCGACGAGGAGTTTGTCGTAGCTGTACTCCGTGCCCTCGTGGGTGTGGAGGGTGTGTGCGTCGGTGTCGATCTCGGTGACGTGGGTGTCGAGCTGGAGGTCGATGTCGCGCTCGTCGTACCAGTCGGGATCGTGGATCGACATCGGGGCCGCGGGTAGTTTCCCCTTCGCGAACTCCTTGATCAGAATGCGATTGTAGAGCGCTTCACCCTCGTCGGTGATCACGGTGATGTCGGCGTCGGGAGCGCCCTCCCGGAGGCTCTCCGCCGCGGAGCTCCCCGCGATCCCGTCACCGATGATGACGTACGACCCAGCCATAGGTGGGCTTCGACACCCGGGGTAATGTGAATTGCTATCTCCGTAGCCGGTCGGCTCGGCGGCTGGCGCGCCCACGATCGATTCGGCGTGATCGGTCGTCCCGATCCGCTCGCCCTGGTCCGCTCGTCGCCGTCCGCGCTGGTGTGTCAGCCCTGCGTCTCGCCGCCGTCGACGGGGAGTGCGTGGGCGGTCACGAACGACGCATCGGCCGAACAGAGCCACACGATCGCGCTCGCTATCTCGTCGGGCTGTGCCGGCCGATCCATCGGCACGTCGGCAGTGACTTTCTCGCGCTCTTCGGGCGACAGCGATTCGATGGCCGCCGTCTCGACGATGGTCGGACAGACGGCGTTGACCCGAACCCCCTCGGTCGCGTACTCGACGCCGGCCGAGCGGGTCAGCCCGACGACGCCGTGCTTGCTCGCTGCGTAGGGCGTCCGCCCGGGACTGGCCTCGATGCCGGCCGTCGAGGCGACGTTGACGACCGCCCCGTCGCCCTCGCCGTCGAGGATCGCCGGGATTTCGTGTTTCAGCCCGAGCCACGTCCCCTTCTGGGCGATCGCCGTGACACGATCCCAGTCGTCCTCGTCGATGTCGGCGGTGCGCGCCGCCGGGGCGCCGGCAGCAACGTTGTTCACCGCGAAATCGAGCCCCCCGAACTTGTCGACGGCGAACTCGACCATCGCCGCAACGGCGTCCCCGTCGCTGACATCCGCCTCGACGAACGCCGCGGTGCCGCCCTCGTCCCCGATGCGTTCGACCGTCTCCTCGCCGGCGTCCACATCGATGTCCGAGACGACGACCGAGGCCCCCTCGCGAGCGAACCGTTCCGCCGTCGCTCGTCCGATCCCCGCCCCTGCACCCGTCACCAACGCCACGTTGTCGATGATCTCGTTCATACGCACCACTACATACTGACCATTCATTCAAACCGGTTTTGTTCCCGGGCCGATCGGAACGAGAGTCCGGATCTAACGGTCGAGGCGGTGCGTTGATGTGACTCCCACCCCAAGATCGGCCGATGAAGATCAACCAGAACGTGCGTCACTTCGCGGCGAAACAGGCGCTCACGACGCCCGGGGTCGCGTCGGTCGTCAGCTACGGGCTGGTCAAACTCCACACCCGGGTGTTCCTCGGGAAGGCCGACCCCGCCCACGCGGAGGAGCGCGAGGACCACCTCGACGGGCTCTTCGAGGCCACGACCGATTCGTACACCGCGGCGCTCAAAGCGGGATTCACCGAGGCTGAGGCCCGCGAGATCACCCATATCCAGGCCAACTTCGACTTCTACAACCACGGCTGGACCGAGATGATGGAGATCCCGGCCGACGAGATCGAGGCCCACTACGACCGCTACCACGAGTTCTTCTCCCAGTACGACATCACCATCGCCGATCCGCTCGGGTCGTTCGCGCCGCGTGGCGGAATCCCCGAGGCTCCCTCGACCCCCGAGAGGCTCGACGAGCCCGAGCATCCGCACGCGAAAGGTGGGTTCGCCGACGACGTCTACGTCGAGGGCCCGGACGGCGAGATCCTGGTCGGCGGCCACGACGAGCCGGACGATGTCGATCTCACCGACGCGCCCGGCGTCGGATCCGAGGACGTCGACGACTGAGACGATCGGCGACCGCGAACGGTCGAGTCGCAGGCCACGGATTTATTTTGTCCCCGACGGTGACGACGGTATGGTCGATCCCGAACTCGGTCGCGCCACTATCGTCTACGACAAACTCGACGAAGGACAGGTCGAGATCACCGTCGACAACGAGTACATCGCATATTTCGACGACCACTGGCTCGTGAAGGTCGGCGAGGACGACGACGGCAACGACGTCGTGCGCCGGATCCCGAGAGATCGCGTCCAGCACGTCGAGCGCTCGGTCGAGAAGTTTCAGGACAAGCTCGACATGATGGCCGACGAGGCGAGAGAACGACTCCCGTTCTGAACGCCAACGGACGGCCGCTTTCCGTCCCGTTATCGCCTGTCGAAGAGGCGTCGGAGCCACGACGTGATCCCGAGGTTCCGTTTTGCGAGGATCACCGTACTCTCCGCGGCCTCGCCGACCCGTTCGGGGATCGAACCGAACACGACCTGCTGGAGGAGTCCCGACCGGGTCGCGCCGATGACCGTGAGATCGTGGTNTGGTCCGCCGAGTGATCGACGATGGCGTCGACGACGTCGTCGCTCTCGGCAACTGTCGCCGTCGTCTTCACGCCGTCGAGCGCGTCGGCGGCGGTGTCGACCGTCGTCTGCGCTTCGGTGCGCTCGCTCTCGGGTGCGTTCGGGTCGACGACGGTGAGCAGTTCGACGCTGACGCCGGTGGGTCGCGCGACGGCAGCGGCGACGTCGCCGGCCAGCTCCGCGTGCGGCCCGCCGGCGGTCGGCAGCAGGATCGATTCGACCGACGCCGAGGCGTCGGGATCGATGCGTTCGACGAGGACATCGCAGTCGGCTTCCTGCACCACCGTGTCGACGATGTTCCCGAGAACGACGTCCCGCCGCCGGGCCCGCCAGCCACCCCAGCCCATCAGGACGGTGTCGCCGTCGTACTGCTCGACGGTGTGGAGGATCGTGTCGTCGATGTGGTGGCCGATACGAACCGTCCCGCTGATCGGAACGTCCCCCGCACCGTCGAACTCGCTTCGCTCGTCTGCCGATGTTCGAGAAGCTGTGCTTCTCTCACCACCGTCCGCGAGCGCCATCGCCCGGTTCAGCACCTCGCGACGATCGTCGACGTACTGGTGGCCCTCCGACAGCGGCGTCTGCTCGGGGAGATCGACGACCGAGAGCACGAGTATTTCGCCGTTCTCGTCGCGCGCGAGGTCGAGCGCCGTTCCCATCAACTGCTCGACGTGGTCGGGGTTGGCGATCGGGACGATGATCCGGTGGTCGCGCTCGTGGCCCGACGGGTTGCGCTCGGCGACGGCGGTCGGCGTCTCCCGTTCGAGTTCCTCGGTCGAGGGCGTGCGCCGCTTCCACGCGAACCAAAAGCCGATCCCGACGAGTTCGGCAACCAGTCCGAGGAAGAAACTCGATGGCTCGACGTTGAACAGAAGGACGAGAGTCGCGAGCACCGCGACTGCGGGGATCCACGGCACTGCCGGGACTTTGAAGGATCGATCGAGGTCGGGGAACTTCCGGCGCGATCGCACGATCGCGAGGTTGACCACGACCAACCCGGTGAGCAGCATGAAGTCGGCGAAGTGCGTGATGGCCTCGATACCGAGGTGGAGCTCCGTACCGAGCAGCGGCAGCGCGAACGGCAGGTGGACAAGGGCCTCGCTGCCGGGGCCGCCGCCGAACACCACGGTAAAGACGAAGATGAACAGGACGATCAGCCCGCCCGTGAGAAGCACCGACTGATACGGCGTGTTGAGCGAGGGATGCAGCTTCTCGAACCGATCGGGGAGGTGGTCCCGCCGACCCATAGCGAGCTTGACCCGCGAACCGGCGAGGATCGTGGCGTTCGCCGCGGACAACATCGAGAGCAGCGCACCGACGATGATCACGTAGAACCCGGCAGGGCCGAGGTAGTACTGGGCGGCGTACGCCATCGACACCTCGCCGTTGTTGGCGATGAACTGTCGGGGGGCAACGCCGCCGAGATCGGTGTTCGTCGTGAGGAACTGGAGGAAGGCGTCGTTGTTCACCGCGAAGACGATGACCATCACCACGAGCGCGTAGACCACCGTGACGAACCCCATACTGAAGAAGATCGCGCGCGGGATGGTCGTACCTGGTTCCTTGATTTCCTCGGCGTTGGTCGCGATCGCCTCGAATCCGAAAAAGGTGATGAACACGAGCGAGCTCGTGACGGCGATGTCGCGGAAGTCGGCGATTCCCTGGGTGTTCTGTGCGATCGAGGTGCCGATCACGTCGGTGTTGAACGCCTGGAGGCCGCCGTAGAGGAAGAACAGGATCAGTACGACCTTCAGGCCGGTGACGACGATCTGGAACGCCCCCGTTTCCTCGGTTCCCTTGAGATTGACTCCGACCAAGAGGGCGAGCACCCCGACTGCGGAGAGCCAGTACGGGACCGCTTCGGGGATCGAGAGGACGGGATAGATGAATCGGTAGAACCAGTCACCGAAGCTCGCGAGATAGAACGCCGCACTCGCGGGATAGCCGAGGATCATCGACCAGCCGACGATGTACGTCCAGTCGCGGTCGAACGTGTTGGCGACGTAGGCGTACCCGCCGCCGCTCTCGGGGTAGAGCGCGGCGAACTCCGCGTACGCGAACGCGGTGAACGAAGCGACGAACGCGGCGATCAGGAACGCACCGATCGCCATGATGCCCACGTTGCTCACCGCAAGCCCCGAGAGCACGAAGATGCCCGCCGCGATCATCGTGCCAACGCCGAGCGCGACCGCACCGACGAAGCCGATGTCACGGTCGAGTTCGGTCTCGATGTCGCCCGCCCCGCCAGCAGTCTCACCACCGGCTCCATCGCTCATTGGGAACGACGATGACCGAAGGGCCAAAAACCCTTCACCCACTCTCCCGGTCGCCTTCCTGACATCATCGTCCGCTTCGAGGAGCAACGAACCGCGATAGCGGAGCCGTTTTGCCTGCGCTCGACTCCGATGGATCACTGTAATCTCGGACGTTTCGCTCCCGCTCGAAACGCCCGGGCCGATTCACTGTGGGACTACGGATCGAGCCCGTACAGCACCGCACGGGCGAACACGAGCACTGGGATGATTTCGAGCCGCCCGATCCACATGTTGACGACGAGCATCGCCTCGGCGAGCGGTCGCATCGACGGCCCGGTGATCCCGGTCGAGAGGCCGACGTTGCCCTGAGCACTCGCCACCTCGAACAGCGCGTCGGCGTAGCCGAACTCCGGCCCGGCGAGGTTCGTGAGCACCACGCTGCTCGCGAGCAGGACGAGCAGCCAGAGCAGGCTCACGATGGCGGCCTCGCTGAACTCGCGTTCCATCCCCTCCCTGTCGAGTTGCCGATCCCCGATCCGGGCCGTCACAACCGTACTCGCGGGTAGGAACACTCGCGAGAACTGCCACTTGATGCCGCGCGCGATGGTGTACCCCCGGATGATCTTGATGCCGCCGACGGTGGAACCGGCCGCGCCGCCGAGCACCATCGCCCCCGAGGTGATGAGTTTCCCGCCCGCTGTCCACGACCCAATCGGCGAGGACTGAAAGCCCGTGCAGGTGAGTGCGCTCACGAACTGGAACGCCGAATCGCGCAGCGAGAGCGCTGGGGCGAACGTCCGCACGTTCTGGAGCGTCAGGACGACGATCCCCACACCGAACAGCACGAACAGCCAGCGCGTCTGGAGGTCCGCGACGAGCGCGCGGAGATCGCGATCCCTGAGAACGACGTAGTGGATGGGAAAGGCGATCGCGCCGAGGGTCATGATCGGCAGCAGGACGGTTTCGATCAACGGTGAGTCGTAGGTCGCGATCGAGTTATCAGTGACCGAAAATCCACCGGTGGCAAGCCCCGTCATCGCGTGATTGAGCGCCTGCCACGCCGCCTCCGCCGGCGGCAACGACTCGCTTGCGAGGATCGCGCCGAACAGCACGATCACCGCGAGGACGGTGTACGCGAGGAAGATCTTCCAGACCGTTCTGACTGTGGAAACGATGCTCGGATGGATGCGCTCCTCGCGCGCCTCGCTGCGGTAGAGCGTGTAGCTCCCGCTGCCGGGCCGCGAGAGGATCGACACCGTGAGTACGATCACGCCGACGCCGCCGACCCATTGAATGAGCGAGCGCCACCACAGCAGCGCGCGCGGCAGCGACGGCTCGTGAATCGCCATCGTCAGCCCGCTGCCGGTCCAGCCCGACATCGACTCGAAGACGGCGTGGAGCGGATCGGCGAAATATCGGAGGCTCGACTCGGCGTAGCTCGCCCCCGCAGGCACGTAGGCGGCCGTATCGGCCGGCGAGAGGAGGTGTGCCGAGATGAAAAAAGGGAGTGCGCCGAACAGCGCGGTGAGGAGCCAGCCGGCGGCAGCGATGACCATCCCGTGTTTCATCCGCGGGGCTGGCGCGGTGGCGAAGACGTGTCTCGTGGCCCCGCCGACCGCAAGCGTCGCCACCGCGGAGAGGATGAACGCGAGTGCGACGCCGTACTCCCCGAGTGCGAGCGCCACCAGCGCGGAGCCGGCCATGAGCACCGCCTCCATCGACAGCAACGAACCGACATCGCGCGCGATGGTGGCGAGGTCCGACGGCACGCTGGCGACGGTGTGACCGCGGCGCATTTCAGTACCGCTCGCGTCGTTGTCGGGGCGCTCCGGCGTGGTCCTCGTCGCAGCCGAAGACGTCCGTGACTTCGGGCGTCGCGCCCTCGCCCGAGTACACCGCCAGCAGATCGCCGACCTCGATCCTGGTTCCGCCTCGCGGCGTGATCGGATCACCACCCTCGCGTTCGACCGCAACGATCAACGTCTCCTCGGGGAGCAGCCCCGCCTCGTCGGCCTCGGCGAGGGTGTAACCGGCAATATCGGCGTCCTCGGCGACGGTGACTTCGAACACTTCCGCGTGCTCACCGATCCGCATGAAGTCGACGATCGACGGGCGCGTGGCGGCGCGATAGAGGTGTTCGGCGATCAGCCGCTGGGGGTTCTCCATCCCGGTGACCCCGATCTGTCGGAAGACGTTCAAATGGTCGGGGTCGTGGACGACCGAGACCACGTCGGGGACGTCGAGTTCCTGGGCGAGCAGGCAGACCATGATGTTGGTGGCATCACGCTCGGTCGTCGAGATCAGCGCGTCCGCACGGTCGGCCCCCGCGTCTTCGAGCGTCTCCTTGATCGTGGCGTCGTCGTTGAGAACGAGACAGTCGTACTCCGTGGCGGCCGCCTCGGCCTTCGCCGCATCGTGCTCGATCACGACCACCTCGTTGCCGCCCGCGGTGGCGACCTCGATCAGCGGCGTGCCGATGCCGCCCGCACCGACGATCACGATGTACATTCTTTCGGCGGTTCTGCCCCACCGGTAGAAAACCTACCGTTCTAGTCAGACGGCTGTAACCCACGCACGGTATCCGTCAGAGCGGTCGTAGACCTGTCGAAAGACCCGATCCACGAACTCACCGACGCGCTTGTCGTCCGTTCGCGCCATCACCCGAACGTTGGTGCCGTCAGCCTCGTCCGGGGTGGCGAGATCGTCGATGGTGAACGACGGGAACTCGTCGAGCAGCGACTTCAGACGGTCGAGCTCGTCGTCGGTGCAGTCGAGGTTGAGTGTGCCGTCGGCGTACTGGACCCACGGCGGTCCGTCGGTGTCGGTCGCATCGGCTTCGTCGCCGGTCGCGTCGGCTTCGCCGGTCCCACCGACTTCGTGGGTCGCGTCGTCGCTCTCGCTCGTATCGTCGGTTCCATCCGCGTCGACCGTGGCGGTCTCGATCGTCAGGAACGTGCTGTCGCGCTCGGTGTGGGCACGGATCGCATCAACGAACAGCTCTTGGCGGGTGTCCGCGGTAGCGGCGTCGAAACGGGTCATGAGCCAGCTTCGGCCGTCGGAGTGAAAAGCCGGACGAACGCCGTGTCGTCCGGTTGAATAGTAGGATTTATGTCCAACGTCGCTGCACGGCGATGAGATGCGCGTCACCGTCTGTGAACTCCCCGAGGACCGCACCACGTTCGAACGCGAGTGGCCGAAGCTGGTCGAGCACGTCGCCCGCGAGGAAAGCGATCTCGTGGTGTTGCCCGAGATGCCGTTCGCGCCGTGGCTTCCCGCGACCCCGACCGACGACAAGGCTGCGTGGGAGCGCGCCGCCGCCGCACACGACGAGTGGATCGAACGTCTCGACGCCCTCGCACCCGCGACCGTGCTACTGTCCCGTCCGTCGATCCGCGGGGAGCGACGGTGTAACGAGGGCGTCCGGTGGACTGACGACGACGGCGCGACGACGGTCCACGAGAAGCGCTACCTTCCCGAAGAACCCGGGTTCTGGGAGGCGTCGTGGTACGATCGCGGCGAGCGCGAGTTCTCCCTCGTCGACTGTGCCGGCGCGCAAACCGGGTTCCTCATCTGTACCGACCTGTGGGCCGCCGAGGAGGCGCGTTCGTACGGCCACGCCGGCGCACACCTCATCGCCAATCCGCGGGCGACCGAGCAGCGCACCCTCGAAAAGTGGCGTGCCGGCGGGCGTTCGACCGGGGTCGTCTCGGGCGCGTTCGTAGCGTCGTCGAACCGGGTCACGATCGAAGACGAGTCGAACGTGGTCTTCGGCGGTGAGGGCTGGATCGTCGATCCCGACGGGGCTGTGATCGCCCGCACCACGCGAAACCAGCCGTTCGTCACGGTCGGGATCGATCTCGACGCCGCGGAACAGGCGAAAGAAACGTACCCGCGTCCGGCGTTTCGCGAGTGATGGGCATCTCCGGGAGCGGGCCCGGACGGCACGACGGCCGCGCTACTCCGCTCTCGCGAGGAGGTGAAGCCACTCCCTGTCGCTTCCCTCGTGGAGCTCCTCAACGACGAAGCCTGCGTCGACCGCGCGCTCGCGCAACCCATCCGGTGTGTAGAGCGTGAAGCGGCGTTCGTCCCGTTCTCCATAGGCTTCGCTCTCGCTCGCCCGCACACCCTCGCCCCGTGCCACAGCACAGAAGAACACTCCGTCTGGTCGGAGCACGCGCCGAAACTCCCGGAGCGTGCCGTTGGCGTCGGCGCGCGGGACGTGGAGAAACGACGCACACGACCAGAGACCGTCGAAGGCGTTCGCGGCGAACCCGAGCGTGCGCATGTCCATCCGCGCACGGCTCGCCCCAGGAGCGATCTCACGAGTAGCGTCGAGGAAGGGCCGCGAGAGATCGATGGCACTCACGTCGAATCCGTGCTCGCGGAAGGTCGCGGACTCCCAGCCAGGACCGCAGCCGACGTCCAGCACACGATCACCGTCGATCCCGCCGATCGCCTCGAGAAACAGTTCGATAGCGTCGGCGATCACGCTACGATCGGCGTGGCGCTCTCGGTACTCGGGGGCGACCCGTTCGTAGGTGGCGACCGTGCTCGCGACCGACTCGTCCATACACCGGCCACCGATGCCGCGCCCCATCAAGATTGGCGTCGTCGGAGCGGCAGTACGCTCCGTGGTCAGGTGGTGACGAACGACGGTCGTGACCAGAACTACTGTTCGATCGGGCCGTCGGCTGGGTCGGGCTGAAAAACGGGGTAGCGACTGTTCGTCGATACCTATCGCGGATCAAACGGTTCGTTTTGCTACACGGCTCACAGCTCGATTCGACAGCACGCCCCCTCGGTCAGTCCTTCCTCGTCGATGTGTGCCGACAAACAGGCGTAGTTACAGAACTGCCCCTCGCGACGTCGTTCGCCGTCCGTGTCGATGGAGCCACGTTCGACGGACACCGGGTCGTACGACGAGAGATCACTATCGCAGTACGTACACGTGTTCATAACGATCGAACGGTTTCGGCGTGAATATCGATTTCGATAGTCCATCCCTCAGTAGTCACTCCGCGCCGGGGTACGGAACGTCGATCGCCTGGCCGTCCTCGGCGACGAACGCCTCGCACTCGGCGATTTCGCGCGCCTCGCGATCGAGTTGGGAAGCGTCGCCCGCGTACCGCGAGGAGATGTGGGTGAGCGCGAGCCGTTTCGCGCCCGCGCGGTTGGCGAGTTCGGCGGCCTGGATCGCTGTCGAGTGGCCGGTTTGGGCGGCACGCTCGGCGCGATCGTCGGCGAAGGTCGCCTCGTGAACCAGGAGGTCGGCGTCGGTTGCGGCCTCGACGGTCGCGCCCGTCGGTCGCGTGTCGCCGGTGTAGACAATCCGGCGGCCCGGCCGCGGCGGTCCCACTACCTGTTCGGGCTCGATCACGGTGTCATCGTCGAGCTCGACGGTCTCTCCCCTGTGGAGTCGGGAGAACTTCGGCCCCTCGGGCACGCCGAGTTCCTCTGCGTGCTCGCGATCGAATCGGCCCTTGCGGTCGTCCTCGATTAGCGCGTAGCCCACCGACTGGGTGCGGTGGTCGGTCGCGAACGCACGGACCTCGTATTCGTTTTTCCGGAGCACGACGCCGCCCGGCTGGGCGTCGCTCACCCTGATGGGGTAGCCGAGGCGCGCGCCGGTGACGCCGACGAGGTTCTCGACCGTGCTCCGGGTGCCCGGTGGCGTGTGGATCGCGAGCGGCTCCTCGCGGTCGTTGAAATCGAGGGTCTGACACAACCCGGGAAGTCCGAGGACGTGATCGCCGTGGAGATGGGTGAGGAACACATGGGAAACGGTGAACCCGGTGGAAAAGCGCATCATCTGGCGCTGGGTCCCCTCGCCGCAGTCGAAGAGAAGGCGCTCGCCGTCGCGGCGGAGCAGCAGTCCGCTGGTGTTGCGTCGTGTCGTCGGGACCGCGCCGCCCGTCCCGAGGAACGTTACCTGCATACCCGTGCTCGCCCGCCCGCCGGGATAGCCGCTTCGGACCGATGATCGGTGTGATTGACTCCGACGATCAGCGTGGTTGCTGCGGCTGGTGCTGGTTTGCGGTAGTGCTGCTTGCGGTAGTGCTGCTTGCGGTAGTGCTGCTTGCGGTTGGCGCGCGGCTGCGCCGAGCGGGACGGCAAGCCGTCCCGCTGGCCGTGCGAACGGCGCGAAGCGCCGTGAGCAGACGCCGCTCCGTCGGCGCACAACTCCCGTGCGAGGGATGACTGAGCAGAGTGAGCGAATGCGAACGAGCGAAGGAGTCGGTTGGGGAGGCGTGTGGCCTGCGGTTCTCAGTTGTGTCGGGATCGTAGCGGTCGTAACAGCAGCGACAGCAACCGAAACGAAAGCAACTGCGACAACGATCACAGATGCCCGAACACTCCGAACACCTCGCCCCTATTAGTCCCGACCGGCGACCGTTTCAGCGATCCAGCCGACGCGCTGAGCTACCCGTCGCGCGGTTCCGAGCCGCGAATCCTCTCGAAGCGAAGTGTTGAGCGTCTGTCGCAGCAGCCACCGGTCGGATTTGCCGTCGAGCCGCCACCACCGCACGTCGGCCCGGCCGAGGAGATACGATTTTTCGAGGAAGTCCCGGAAGGACTCGACGTAGGTGTGCTCGACGACGAGTTCGGGGACGTACTGTATCGCGTACTCCTCGGCGATCCGTTCGGCGAGTTCGGACTCCTCGTGGCCCCAACCGAAGGCTTCCTCGTCGAACCCACCGACCGATTCGATGACCTCACGCCGGATCGCCATGTTACAGCCCGGCAGCAGATCGGTGGGTTTGGTCTTCTCGCCCTGATCGTACCACGGGAGTTCGAGGTCGCGATACGGCGCGTCGGCGGGCTGGACCACCCGGCCCGCGACTGCGGGGTAGGCGTCGAGCGCGACGCTCGCCGTTCTGAGAAACCCCTCACACGGAACGGAGTCGTCGTCGAGGAAGACGAGTTTCTCGCCGCTGGCCCGTTCGATACCGACGTTGCGCGCGTGGGCCGCCCCGTCGTCGCGACGGACGATCACCTCGTAGTCGTCGAATCCGTCGCGCGCGAGGCGCTCGACGGGCTCGATCGTCGCCCCGGGCGGCAGGATCGTCGGCACGATGACGCTCACCTCGACCATCGCTCCCCGCTTTCACCAGCCACCGGAAAGCCCTTCCGGGCGCGCGCCGCGGGCCGTCCCGACTGTCGAGACGGGACGAACGGGCGACAGCATGCGGTAGACCGTCCCGATGACACCGCAGTCAGCAACACTTAATGTGTCCGCTGTCGTTCATATTGCCAATGGTCGGACAGGTTCTCGCGGCGGTTCCCGCGATCCTCTCGGTGATCCTCTGGATCATCGTTCTCCTTGCTGCCTGTTCCATCGTGTACTGGACGTATCTGGTGGCGTTCGTCGGCCGGCGTTACGAGTATCCCGACCCCGCGTACGATCCCGCCGACGTTCAGGTGCGCTTTCTGACGGTCGACTCCGAGCGGATCGTCCAGGAGAGCGTGAACGCGCTCCCCGAGTCGATCACCGACCGTCACGTGATCGCCGAGCAGCCGATGACGATCGACGGGGCGACCGTCCACGTCGTCCCCGAGGCGTTCAAGTGCGAGGCGATCCGGAAGGGGCGCGCGCTCGAATGGGCGCGACAGCATCTCACCTGCGAGAAGGAGTTCGTGCTCTTTCTCGACGAGGACAGCATCGTGACCGACCTCGACGGGGTTCCGGACGCCGACGTGGTCCAGTTCCGCGAACGGCCGCGCCGGAGTCAGTCGTGGCTCACCTATCTCGCCGAGGTCTTTCGACTGGGGTTCCAGATCGAACAGCGCGCGTTCCCCTCGCTCTCGGTGCCGCTGTACGCGTGGGGTGGCGGGATCGCGATCCGTGCGGAGCTCGAAGGCTGGGTCGGGTGGGATCGGAAGACGATGATCGAGGACACCACGTTCGTCTGGAGCGTGGCGGCCGACGAGGGGATCGATCTCGACTTCGCGCTCGCGCGCGACATGTTCGACACCCAGGCCCCGCCGACGGTCCGGGCGATGATCGCCCAGCGGAGCCGGTGGATCGCGGGCTCGCAGGCCCAGCGCGGCCTGCTCTCACCGCTGTATCGCACGCTCACAACCGTTCGGAACATCGCGTGGGCGTTCTCGCCTGCGGTGCCGTTGCTGACGTTCGTCCCGCTGTTCATCCCCGGAACCATCGCGTTCGAGCTCGCCTTCCAGGTGCTCTCGGTCGCGGTGTTCACGTTCGTGCTCGTCTGGTCACTCCTCGGGATTCGGTACTACGACGAGTCGTTGCTCGTCGGTGTGGCGTTGGTCGTGCTGACGCCGATCGTGAGCCTGCTCCACTCGCTCGGGGCGCTCGCCGGTCTCGTGATCCCGCCGACGGACTTCGCGGTGACGCGGAAGGTCAACCCCGATCTGGTCGATACCACCGACCGCGAGATCGACGGCGACTGAACTCGTCGCCACGAAACGCGAATCCGGGCGTCGCGGGCGGCCGCTCGGCTGTCGGCTCCCCCGGTGGAACAGGGGGTTTTCTCCCGGGCCGTCGCACCACAATCTTTAACGGGGCATGCAGCCATTCCCGAACCAGTAGATGAATCGTCGGACGTTCCTGCGAGCGGCGGGCGTTGCCGGAATCCTCGGAGCCAGCGGCTGTGCGACGCCGTTCGATTCCCTCGGTGGTTCCGGCCAGAACGGCTCAAGCAATGGATCCGGATCGGACGGTTCGAACGGATCGGCCGGGATGGGTGGCTCGTCCGGCTCGAACGGTTCGAACGACTCGACCGGGACGACCACCTCGCCGGCGACGGCAACGCCCGAAGCGCCGTCGACGCGCTCGGGGGCAGCACTCGCCGGCGTCTATCCCGGTGGCCCCGATTTCGCTTCGAACCTCGCACCCCTCACGGAGTGGCTCGGCCAGCCGCCGGCGGTTGCCCTCCTGTTCGTCGATGCGCTCGGCCCGACCGAGAACAAACGGCGGTTCGTCGAGGGGCCTCTCACCAACGTCTGGGAGGCGGGCCACGTCCCGATGATCTCGTGGCAGCCGTTCGTCCCCGAGCGACAGCAGACCTCCGAGGCGATCGAACGTGAGATCGCCGAGGGCGAGTACGACGACCAGCTCGCGGAATGGGCGTCGCTGCTCGAATCGTGGGCGCGCCCGCGAGGCGACCAAACACGCGGGCGGCGGTTTTACTTCCGACCCGCCCACGAGATGAACGGCAGCTGGTTCCCGTGGAGTGCGGTCGATTCGAGCCGTATCGAGTCGACGCCTGTGCCCGTCGAAGACACCGGCAACGCCACCGGCGGCGAGAACCCCACAGCCGGAACGCCACAGGACTACGTGGAGATGTGGCGACGGCTGTACGACGCGTTCGACGAGACCGATCTCGACGAGACGGACGTCCAGTGGGTCTGGGCGGTGAACGCCGAGCAGGTCCCCTCTTACCTGCAAACCGAACGGTACTACCCCGGCGACGAGTACGTCGACTGGGTGGGGATCGACGGGTTCAATCGGGGTGGGACGGAGTCGTATTCGAGCTGGCAGTCGCCAACACAGCTGTTCGACCCGATGCTCGGGCGGCTGCGCGAGCTGACCGACAAGCCGATGGCGCTGACCGAGTTCGCCTCGACCTCGGTCGTCGGCGGAGAGGGTGGCACTGAGCCCCGACCGGCACGCAAGGCCGAGTGGATCGAGAGCGCGTTCACGTACGTCGAGGAGAACGACATCAAGATGACGTGCTGGTTCAACGTCGACAAGACCGGGGTCGACGAGGCTGACTGGGCGATCTTCGGCGGCGAACGCGGGACGGGACAGGTCTCGGCTTCGGGCACCCAATACGCCGCCTACGAGGCGTACAAGCGATCGGTCTCCCGCGATGGGTTCCTCAGCGCGCTCCCCGATTACCCGCCGCTGTTGACCGACGACGAGTTCGCCGGCGAGTTCTAACCCCGCCCGAGAAACGCCGCATCACTCACGATCCGTGATCTCGGTGGCTCCGCACGGTCACCGCCGGCGAGCGCCCCTCTGTACGTCGCGTACGCTTCGTGGGATGGCTCGCCAGCGACACGTTCGGTTCCGCGCTCGCCGCCGAACGCCGCCCAGTCGGTCTCCTTGTCCTCGTTGAACCAGCACGCCAGCGCTACCTCTGCGTCGTCGAGATACTCGTACGCCGCCCGGATCCACGCCGCCTTCCGTGCGGGGTCGTGGCCGTTCGCGGTCTGGGAGGTGCTCGCAAACTCCGGTACGGCGATCGGTTTGTCGGCGAGGTGGGTCAGTCGATCGAGCGCATCGTCGAACACCGCCGCGGGCGAGCGCCACGCCGACCACTCCCGACTATCCCCCCAGTTGAACCCGTCGATGCCGAGCCAGTCGACGAATTCGTCACCCGGATAACAGTCCTCCATCGACACGCCGCCAACGTCGACGTGGTTGACACACCAGAGCCACTGGCAGTGCGTGCCGTCGATACCTTCTCGCTCGATGCGATCGTGAGCGTGACGCCACAGCTCCCGGTACGTCGACGGATCGGCCGCCGTTCGGCTATCGTTTTCGCCGACGGTCGGGCTCCAGGGGTACCAGTCACCGTTCATCTCGTGGGCGAGTCGGAGATACAGCCGCCGGTCGTCCGCGGTCCCCAGCTCGCTATCGGGGCCGGCGAGCCATGTGGCCAGCCGGTCGGCCCACCGATCGAGATACTCGTCGTACTCGCCGGCAACGATCCGGGCCGCGACGTCGGGCGGTGTCGCATCGGGCGTCGGGGTGAACGGTTCCCACGTGAGGAGCGGGACGCGACCCGCCGTCCAGATCGACGGGAGGATTCGATCGAACAGTTCGTCGATGGCACCCGGACTCCACGGCGTGAACACCGTCTGGATCGCGTGGGACGTGCCGAGCCACTGCTCCATCCGTTCGAGGACAGCCATCCGATCCGGATCGTTGTAGACGCCGAACAGCGGGGCGGTCACGCCGCCGACTCCGTGTGCCGGGCGGTTATACTGTTCGTCGGATGTGTCGGTGATGATTGCGAGAGTAATTCGGGTATCCTGATGTCGCGTACGGGACTGACGACCACTCGTCGACCACGACGACTGCCAGCGAGCGGGGTTGTCTGGTTGCGCGAAACGCGTGGCTAACACCTGTCGGACACATCGTCGGGCTTTTAACCGTCCCTCTCATTCCGGAAGTGATGACGCTGACGAGGGCGGCCGCCTGCCACGCGGCGTTCGCCCCGGCGGAGCTGTTCGCATGACCTCCATTCGACGACGCAGCGCCCTCCTGCTCGCCGTGCTCGCAGCGGCGAGCCTCGCGATGACGACGGGGGCTGCTGGGAGCGCGCCCGCGATTTCGGCCGGTGGGGCGGCGTTGCAAACCGACGACGCAAACGCAACGACGAACGCCTCGATCACCGTCGCGAACCAGACGCGTGACGGCCGGTCGGTTGCTATCGAAGCCGCCACGCTCCCCGACGGCGGGTTCGTCCTGCTCGAAGAGGCCGGGTCGAACGGCTCGGTCGTCGGGGTAAGCCTGCCGCTCAGTGCTGGCACCCACGAGGGCCGGGTGACGCTGCGTGGCGTTCCCGGGGCCGACGTGAACGTGAGCCGTCTCAGCACGAACACGACGCTGGTCGCCACGATCCACCGTGACACCGACGGCGACGATCGGTTCGATGGGCTGATCGCGGCGGATACCGACGGAGCCTACACCACGAACGGATCGCCGGTCGCCGATCGCGTCCGCGTGACGGTGCCGTCCGCCGAGCGACCGACGAACGCGACGCTCGCGTTCCCGAACGAAACCACGAACGGCTCGACCGTCACCGTCGGGCCGGTCACGCTCCCCGAGGGCGGCTACGTCGGTGTTCACCGGGGTCCGTACAACGACTCGAACGCGACCGAGAGCGTGATCGGGGCCACCCGATATCTCGAACCCGGCAGCTACACGAACGTCACCGTCCCGGTCAGCAGCGACGATTCCGGCCTGAACGCCACGGCACAGGATCGGAACATGCGTCTCAGCGCGGCCGCCTACACCGACTCCGACGGCGACCGCGAGTTCCAGTACGTGCCCTCCAACGGGAGTGAGGACGAACCGTACATCGACGATGGACCGGTGAACGCCTCGGGCGTCGTCACCATCGAAGCGCCGAATACGACCGTGACGCCATCGGGGAGCGTCGCCGCCCCGACGACCGCCGAGAACGGGACGCAGCAGCCGACACAGGGCGAATCCACTACGACCGCCCCACAGCCGTCGTCGACCACGTCGGGAGCGAACGTGTCGTCGGCCACGCTGACACCGACCACGACCCAGACGGCCGAGACGACCGAGCCAGCCACGTCCACCCCCGATCCTGCGAGCGGGTCGGATCACGAGACCACCGCTTACGGTGGCGGGAGCGACGGCCGTGAGGGCATCCTCGACAACCCGCTGTTCCCGGTGCTCGCGCTCGTCTTCGCCGTCTTCGTGGTGCTCGTCGTGGTCACCGGGCAGTAGTCCGGAATCGCAGCCGGCCACGACCGACCGATTCATCTTCGTGGCGTCCCGATCACTCGTCGATGGACGGGCCGCTGTGGACCGACACGCACGCGCCGGCGCTCGCCGATCTTCCCCAATCGTCGGTTCGGGAGTCGCTGGAGCGCGCGATCGACGAACCGCTGAATCTGATCCTCCACGGACCATCGGGTGCGGGCAAGACCGCCGCGGTGCGCGCGCTCGCCGAGCAAACGCACGCCGACCCCGACAACGATCTGGTGGAGCTGAACGTCGCCGACGTCTTCGGCCGGACGAAAAAGGAAGTGAGCAACGACCCCCGATTCGCGTCGTTCATCACGCCGAAGCGCCGGCGCAACTCCTCGAAGGCCGATCTCATCAAACACGTGCTCTCGGAATCCGCGAGCTACGCGCCGGTGTCTGGCGGATACAAAACCGTGCTCCTCGACAACGCCGAGGGGATCCGTGAGGACTTCCAGCAGGCGCTCCGGCGGGTGATGGAGCGCCATCATCGGACGACACAGTTCGTCATCGCGACGCGCCAGCCCTCGAAGCTGATCCCGCCGATCCGCTCGCGGTGCTTTTCGATCCCGGTGCGCGCGCCGACCACCGACGAGATCGTGGGCGTCCTCGAATCGATCGTCGCACGCGAGGACGTGGCTCACGACGTGGACGGTCTCGAATACGTCGCCGCCTCCGCCGACGGCGATCTCCGGCGGGCGATCTTGGGCGCGCAGACCACCGCCGAGGAGGTCGGCGAGATCACGATGGACGCCGCCTACGACGCGCTCGGTTCCGTGGGCCGCGACGACCGGATCGAGGCGATGATCACTGAGGCTGCCGACGGCGAGTTCACCGACGCCCGGTCGACCCTCGACGACCTGCTCGTCGACGAAGGGATGGACGGCGGCGAGGTCCTCGCCGAACTCCTCCGTGTCGCGCGATCACGATCGGTGGGTCCGGACGCCGCCGCGCTCCACCGCCTCGCGGGTGAGATCGACATGGATCTCGCGGAGGGCACCAACGACCGCCTTCATCTCTCGCACCTGCTCGCCGAACTCGATCGGTAGCCCGTGGTGATACGTTCCGCCAGCGTCTCTCGATCAGCTCGTCGTAACGTGCAGTTCGTCGTGCGCCAACCTTGTCGTACGACGAACGAACGCGTATGACCGTCCCTGACTGATCCGGAGACACGATGGACGACAGCGTGCCGGCGCTCGCCGGCGTCGTGGGATGGTGGACCGACCTCGACAGCGGTTGGCAGGCCGTCGTTCTCGGCGGGGTTCTCGTTGCGATCGTCCAAGCGGGAGTGTCGATCCCGTGGTGAGGCGGATACGACGGTTGCTGCCGGGACTCGTGGCGCTCGTTGTGATCGGCCTCGCTGCCCGCACCGTCGCATCGGTGGTGCCCTCGATGAACTACCTCATCGTGGCGATCGTCATCGGAATCGTCATTGCCAACACCTACGGCGTCCCTTCGTGGGCACAGCCGGGTGTCGGGACCCACAACGTCTGGCTCGAAACCGGCATCGTGGTGATGGGCGCGAGCGTCGCACTCGATCGGGTTCTCGCCGCCGGGCCCAGCATCCTGTTGCTCGTTATTGGTACTGTTCTCGCGACCCTCGTGGTCGTCGAAGCGCTCGCTCGCGGGGTGTTCGCCATCCACGAGGAGACCGGATCGCTGCTCGCCGCGGGATCGAGCATCTGTGGCGTGTCGGCGGTCGTCGCCATCGCCGAAAGTATCGACGCCGACGAAACCCGGATCGCCTACGCCGCCGCCACGGTGTTGCTGTTCGACGCGGCGACGCTGTTCGTCTACCCGCTGGTCGGCCACGTCCTCCAACTCTCCGATACCGTCTTCGGCATCTGGGCCGGGCTCACGATGTTCAGCACCGGGCCCGTGACCGCCGCCGGGTTCGCCTTTTCCGAGACTGCCGGCGAGTGGGCACTGCTCGTCAAACTCACCCGGAACGCATTGATCGGGCTCGCCGCCATCGGCTACGCCCTCCACTACGCCCGACGGACGGAGGGATCGGGCGTCGCCGAAAGCGTCTCCGGCGGCGTGGCCCACCTCTGGAAGACGTTTCCGAAGTTCGTGCTCGGATTTCTGGGGGTGATGGTCGTCGCCAACCTCGGCGTCCTCGGCGATCCCGCGATCACGTCGCTCTCACACGCCTCCGACTGGGCGTTCATGCTCGCGTTCGCAGGACTCGGACTCGAAATCGATATCGACGACCTCCGCTCGACCGGCTACCGCCCGATCCTCGTGGTGCTCGTCGGGCTGGTCGCCGTCAGCACCACCGTCCTATTGGTGGTCAACGGACTGTTCTGAGACCCACCCCGTCGACTGTCTCTCGGCCGTCCACGGACGGCACCCTTTTGTCGAGCGCCAACTCGTCTCCACGAGTGCGGGAGTTCACGTTCGCCATCGACTACGACGCCGGGGCCGACCCCATCATGGACGTCTGCATCGAGTGGCCGTCGGTCGTGGCCCACTCGCTCGACGGCTTCGTGACCGAGGATCGGTTCTGGCGGATCGAACGGATCTCCGGGCCGGAGCGTGCGCTCGACCGGATCGAGGACGTTCGCTTCGACGGGACGAAATGCGGGGAGTCGATCACGGAACAGGACTGCGAGGCGGCCCGGTATCACGACGTGCTCGAACGATCTGCCGACGAGCTCGTAATCTACACGTATCTCGAAGACATCGCGGCGTGCGAGTCGGTGCATACGCTCGCCGGCAACCACCTCCCGTCGGGGCTGGTCTTCGAGACTCGCCGCCAGGGCTCGCGCCACCAGTGGCGGG
>NZ_AOME01000080.1 GCF_000336935.1 Halococcus salifodinae DSM 8989
ACCTCGCCGATACGCTCTCGGTGCCGCGATCGACGCTGTCCTACCGGCTCCGACAGGCCGAAACCCGACTCGCGCGTCGGTACGTCGGGGACGGGACCGACGACCGATGGCTCCGAGATCGGGGGGAGGGTGAGTGAGTTCGCGCCGACGCGGTCTCGCTTCTGGCACCTCTCGCCACGAGGTTAATGCGTCTCGCGGTACGAGGTGGGTCACCGGATGAGCGACTACGCGAACGACGTGCTCGTTTCGACCGCGTGGGTGAACGAGCGACTCGACGGGTTCGAGCGCGACGATCCCTCGCTTCGGCTGCTGGAGGTCGACATCGATCCGAGCAACTACGACGCGGGCCACGTGCCGGGAGCGACGAAGATCGACTGGGAGCGCGACCTCCAGGACGCCACGACGTTCGACGTCCCGACGCGAACCGATTTCGAGCGGCTGCTCGGCGACGCCGCCATCACCGCCGACTCGACGGTCGTCATCTACGGCGACATGATGAACTGGTTCGCCGCCTACGCCTACTGGCTGTTCATCTACTACGGCCACGACGACGTTCGCCTGCTCGACGGCGGCCGTGATCGCTGGCGGGCCCGCGATCTGCCGGTGACGACCGACGTGCCCCGATTCACCGGTCGGTCGTACGAAGTGACGACGACGAACGGCGCTGTCAGGGCGGACCGACCGGACGTCGAGGACGCGATGGGTCGTGGCGTCCCGCTCGTCGACGTTCGCACCCCCGAGGAGTACCGCGGCGAGATCCTCGCTCCACCGGGCTGGAACGAGGGCGTTCAGCGCGGCGGTCACATCCCAGGGGCGGTGAACGTCCCGTGGAGCCAGGTCGTCGACGACGACGGCTGTTTCAAACCCGGGGCGGAGCTGCGGGAGCTCTACCGAGAGGCGGGCCTCGATCCGGCAACCGAGGTCATCACCTACTGTCGTATCGGCGAACGCTCGGCGCTGACGTGGTTCGTCCTCAGCGAACTCCTCGGCTACGACGACGTGCGCAACTACTACGGCTCGTGGGTCGAGTGGGGAAACACGGTCGGCGCGTCGATCGAGAAGGGCCAGCGTGCCGAGATTCGCCGAGAGTAGCGCTCGATATCAGCGATCTTCCTCTCAGTCGAGAACCGCGATGTGGCGCACCAGCGAGCGGTGGACCTGGCGCTCGAACGTCGTCTCGACTGTCCACCCCGCTTCGCGCGCCGCGGTCGTCCACGGTCGATCACCGACCACCACCGCCCGCTCCGCGATCCGCCGTACTTCCGTGAACGCGCCCGCCACCACGCCATCGAGATCGCCCTCGATCTTCGACTGACGGCCGTACGGTGCGTCGAACACCACCGCGTCGGCCGCATCGTCGCGAAGCGGCAGGCGGGTTGCGTCGGATCGCGCGGTGGCGAACTCGGGATCAGCTTCCCCATCGAGGTAGTGTGCGAGATTCCGGGCCGCACCGTGGGCCATCGTCGCCTGGGCGTCGAAGCCGACGACGTCCGCTTCGACGAGTCCCGCCTCGACGAGTATCCCTCCCGTGCCGCACATCGGATCGACGAGGAGGTTTCCGGACCGCGCGCCCGCGATGTTGACGAGGGCACGCGCGAGCAGCGGGTCCATCGATCCCGGTTTGAAGAAGGGCTTCTTGGTGGGTTTGCGCGGGCCGAAATCCCGAACGCTCTCCGTGACGAGCCACCCCAGAATGCAGGTCCCGTCCGCGAACAGCGCTCGGAGTTCGTGGTCGGGGTCGTCGAGATCGACCGCGAACCCGTGGTCGGTGAGCACGCCACCGAGGCGTCGTTCGACCAGTTGTGTATCGATGCCCGTCGTGCGGCGCACGTCGCGTGCCCGGACCGCGACCGTTCCTTCGACATCGAGCGTCGCGTCGCCGAGGAGTGCCGTGGCGTCCGCGATGGTGGCATCGGTTCGGCCGAGCACTCGACTCGCCCGGTGGGTGTACGCGAGCGTTCGGACCCGTTCGTGTTCGACCTCGCGAGCGAGCGCGAGCCCCGGTACGACGACCTCGACAGCGGCCGCCGCGCTCGCCGCCTCGCGGGCGGCGAACGCGTCGTCCTCGCCACCGAGTTCGAACACGTACACGCGCGGAGGTGAGTCGGTGTGGAGTATGACGCTGTTGATCGGCGGAGCGGTCGTCACCGCGACCTATCAGCCTGTGACACCAATATTTATAAGCCTTAAATACGAGCTTTAAGACGAGTCATGTCTGCCCAAGACCCAAAGGAGACGATCAACATCGAGAACGTTGTGGCGTCGACGGGTATCGGCCAGGAGCTCGATCTCCAGAGCGTGGCGATGGACCTCGAAGGGGCCGACTACGACCCCGAACAGTTCCCCGGCCTCGTCTACCGGACCCAGGAGCCCAAATCCGCCGCGCTGATCTTCCGGTCGGGCAAGATCGTCTGTACCGGGGCGAAAAGCACCGCCGACGTCCACGAGAGTCTGGAGATCGTCTTCGACAAGCTCCGCGACCTCGAGATCCGCGTCGAGGACGACCCCGAGATCGTGGTCCAGAACATCGTCACGAGCGCCGACCTCCAGAAGACGCTGAATCTGAACGCGATCGCGATCGGGCTCGGTCTCGAAAACATCGAGTACGAGCCCGAGCAGTTCCCCGGCCTCGTCTACCGGCTCGACGATCCCGAGGTCGTCGCGCTGCTGTTCGGATCGGGCAAACTCGTCATCACTGGCGGGAAGGAGCCTGCCGACGCCGAACACGCGGTCGACAAGATCACCGACCGACTCGACGATCTCGGCCTCCTCGACGGGTAACGCTTCTCTGTCGCGATTTCTGCGTCCTTCTCACTCCCTGAAATCCGGGTTGATGATCTCCGCCATCGGCACGATGTCGGTGCCGCCACACTCCGGACACGTCTCGTCGGTCTCCAGCGGTACGCCACAGCTCTCGCACGCGTATCGGTCCTGATCTCGATTCTCGGCGTCGTGTTCCCGCCTGAGATCGTCAGCCCTGGTCATACTCACTACTATGGCTCATGTCATCATGTACCTATCGTCTGCAAATGCCTGCGATGGGATCGTCAGTGGTGATGGATCGAGCGGTGTCGTTGCAGCAGTGACGCCGCCGTGTTTTTGCTCCTGGCCGGTGGACGATCGAGGTGATGCACCGCGAGCGCGTCTCGACCGGCACCGAGTGGGAATCGCAGGTGGGTTACTCGCGCGCCGTGCGTGTCGGGTCCCAGGTCCACGTCTCGGGGACGACTGCGACCGACGACAGTGGTGCGATCGTCGGTGTGGGCGATCCGTACGAACAGACCGTCCACGCGCTCTCGAACATCGAGCGTGCGCTCGAAGACACGGGCACGGCGATCGGGAACGTGGTTCGCACTCGCCTCTACGTCACCGATATCGACGATTGGGAAGCGATCGGTGCGGCCCACCGTGAGGTCTTCGATGACGTTCGGCCCGCGACCAGCATGGTCGAGGTTGCACGGCTGATCGATCCCGACCTCCTCGTGGAGATCGAGGCCACCGCCGTCGTGGGTGCGACTGACGACGCCGAGTAACCTAGGAATTCAGTAGGGCGTTCGATCGGTTCAGAGTCCGGCCTGCACTGCCACCACCACGAGGAAAAAGAGCGCGAGCACGCTGATCACCGCACCGCCAAGGACGAGCCACGACGTTGGAGTCGGTTCGTGTCCTCGGCGGATGGAATCGGGACGGCGGTGATAGTACACTGCCATCCCGAACATGAAGAGCCCATTGGCGAGAAAGAAAGTGTCGGCCGACACCAGTTCGTTCGGCACCCCGTCTCCGAACGCGCTCACCAGCGAAAAGATGCCCATCGCAGCCCAGAGCACGGCGAGGAAGTCCGCGCGCCGGAGTGAGATCGGCGCGGCGTCGTCGGTAGGCGTGCTCATGCCGGACCAGTAGCACTGCTCACACATATGCGTATGGGAAGTGTGCGAAAACGTTCGGGGATTCGGTCAGTATCCAGAACCGAACACGATTCAGTCGTCAGTATTGATCAGAGAATGCTGTGAGGAGGGATCGAATGCGGTCGAAGATGCCGATGGACCATTTCACCACGAGCCACAGCGCGATGAAGAACGCGAGAGGTACTATCGGTCCAGCGAAAAAGAACTGCGGCCAGACGAACCCGGCACCGAACGGGATGCCGACGAGCGAGAGCAGACCCTCTGCGTTCCGTCGTCGGACGACGGTTCTGCTGGTCCCTTCTTCGATACGATCACGGATCGGGATGTCGTGCGAAGAGAGCATCTCTCGGAGGACATCCAACTGGCTGGTGGGAACGAGAACCGATCTCGGACTGACGGAAAATCGGGTTTCGTACCGGAGTATGGCCAGCGGTTGCGTACCGACACGACGGAGCTCCACTCGTTGGACGCCGGCGAGATCGATTTCCTGTTCGGAACCGCTCGGCGAAAGCGGGTGGTCTCCGCCCCGCCACGTCACTTCGATCGTGCCGTCCGCTAGATCGAGTCGGATGGTCGTGTCGGTGAACGCATTGGCGGTGCCCAGATACGTCAGCCAGAACAGACAGCAGAACCAGGACAGCACGATGGCGATGCGTGCATCCACGAGGACGGCGAGGATCAACAGGATCGGCGAGCCGGTGACTGCCACCTGCCAGAGTGTTTGCCCGTCCTGGATGGTGTACACGAGTCGCCGGGGAAGTCGACGAAGCCCTCGGTTTTCGATGGTCCAGACTGCCTCACCTGCTGTCTCGGTTGTCGTCGGTGGAGCGAGATCCCGGGTCGGCAACTCCTTGCGCCGCGAGAGATACGCTGCAAGGATAAGGAATCCGACGAGCGGGATCGAGACACCATAAAAATACAGTCCGGAATAATCGAGCTCGCGCCGATTGGCGTCCATGTAGACGAAACCCCCGAGAACGAACTGGAGAAGTACCACGCCAGCAATTCCAAGAGGGATCGTATCCGCCATCACGTAGAGCTATCGGTACGTTGAATATAGTTCTGTGCCTCGATACCCCCAGAACTGGCACGATCTGTCGTCGGTACGAAACTGACCGAACTACCGAACTGCACCACCCCGTGGTAGCGTATCGTTGCGTGAGTACACAGCCGGCAGCGCACGCGTCACTCGTGCTCACGGGACGTCTCACCGACGGAAATAGCCAGACACAAGCCGCCGCGGGGCGGATCGCCGTCCATGATCGGGACCGCCGTGTTACAGGTTTCCCCGACTACGGGCGGCCCGCTCGCCTATCTCGGCACCTTTCTCCTCGCGGCAGGGGCGTACGCGCTGACGGCCCACATCGCCGCACGGAACGTGCTCGGCGACGTCCCGCTTCGGCGGGCGGGCGTGATCGGTCTCGTGCTCGCGGTGATCGTCGTCGCCCTCCAGCAGTACGGACTGATCGCGTTCGTCGTGGCGATCGCGGTCGATTTCGCTCTCATCCGGTACGTCTATCGACTGCGGCTTCGGACGACGGGCCTCGTCACCCTCGTCCACGTCGTCGTGAGTATCCTCCTGCTGTTCGTCGTTCTCAGTGCCTATCGGCTGATCGGGACCGCCCCGACCTGACGCCCTCGAGTGATCGCTGGTCGCCATCGCCGATCGGGTTCTCCGGCGCGGCCGTTACTCGACGAGGCGCTCGATCTCGGTCACGAGAACGTCGCTCGCGCCCATTCCCTTGACGTCGTTGATCGTCGCGAAGACGTCGTCCTCGTCGACCACCGCATGGACCGCGACCCAGTCCTCGCCCGCGATGTCCATCACCGTCGGCCCGCCGAGACCGGGGATGACCTCGCGAACGTCGTCGAGGCGGTCGGTCGGGACGTTCATCATCAGATAGCGCTTGTCGTCGGCCGAGATCACCGACGCGAGCGCGGTCGCGACCTCCTCGACTTTCGGGTCGTCGACGACGTCGGGGCGGGCGACCAGCCGCACCGAACTCTGGAGCACCTCCTCGACGATCGCGAGGTTGTTGACCGCGAGCGTGGTCCCCGTCGAGGTGATGTCGATGATCGCGTCGGCGACGTCGACGTGGGGTGTGAGCTCCGTTGCCCCCGAGACCTCCACGATGTCGGGATCGATCCCTCGCTCGGCGAAGAAGTTGCGAGCGACGTTCGGGAACTCTGTCGCTACGGTGCCGCCGGCGAGATCGTCGACCGACTCGACCGCGCTTTTCTCGGGGGCGGCGAGTACCAATCGACAGGAGCCGTAGCCGAGATCGAGCAGGTCGTGGAGGTCGACTCCGGCTTCGTGGACCTGGTCCAACCCCGTGATCCCGACGTCGGCCGCCCCGTCGGCGACGTACTCCGGGATGTCGGCGGCGCGAACGAACAGGACTGTGACCTCGGGATCGACCGTCTCGGCGTAGAGCTTCCGGTCAGCGCCGTCGGCGACGTGGAGCCCGGCGCGTTCGAGCACGTCGATCGTCGGATCGTGCAGGCGGCCCTTGTTGGGCACGGCGATGCGCATACTGGACTCCGGCGTTCGCGAAGCAACTACCTTTCGTTACTCTCAGTGCTCGTCCCGCCGCCGCTTCGGGCGACCGTTCGGGGGCCCCATCCGTACCGTGCGATCACATCTCTCGGTCGGGAGCGTCCCGGCGATCCCTCAGCCGAAGTGTGGGTACTCCTCGATCTCGATGAACTCGGTGTTGCCACACCCGGAACACTCTCCGGGCGCGCTGTACACGTGATCCTCGGGGGTCGGCCCTTCCGAGACGTCTCCGACGAACACGCTCTGACAGCCCCGACAGACGTACAGTTCGGGTTGTTCTGCGACGTGTGACATGGTTTTAGAGCCCCAGGTAGCCCGAGGTGGGAATGATGCCGACGAGGTAGAGCACCCCGATGATGAACATGAACAGCGCGATCGCCATCGCCGGCGGATCGACGTGCGTTCCCGAGTGTGAGTAGAAGATCCGTTGGGTCATCTCGCCGAAGAGGCCACTGATCGCGCCGAAGACGCCGGCAACGATGATGGCTGCAACCGGCCCGCCGATCATCTCGGTCGCGACGACGGCACCCACCGATCCCAACAGCGTGATGTGATGCGTGACTGGAATCTTCTCGACACCGAGGTTGAGGAACAACAGACTCATCGCGGAGAACGCGTACCCGAGGAACACGCTCCCGGTTTCGATCCAGATGAACCCGCCGAGGATACCGCCGACCAGCCCGATCACGGCGACGCCGGACCACTTGTACTGGTGGGGGAGCCACGGCTCGGTCGCCAGCCGGACGTCCGTCCCGCCGTCCGCCACCGCCCGTTCCTCCTCGCGCTCGAACGGCGACATGTCGAGGAGCGAGGAACCGCCCGTCGAGCCGATCAACGGGTAGTCGAAGACGACGCGGGCGAGCATCGCCGTCAGGAACACCGAGAGCGCGATCCCGTCGGTCGGGAACCCGATCCCGCTTGCCAGTTGATTGATCAGCATCCCGACGGCCCCGAAGACGGCACCGACCGCGAGGATGTCGGGTTTCGTCCCGAACGCGTACAGGATGTCCTTCCCGAAGTGGTAGTCCCACCCGGCAGGGTTCATCTCGGGGTATTTCTTGCCGGCGTACGCCGTCGCCGCTACCCCGCCGGCGAAGGCGATGTGCGGCCCGAACACCATCCCGAAGCCGATCGTGCCAGTCACGCCGGTGGCGATGTCGCCCTCGATGCCGCCGGCACCGGCGAGATTCCCTTCGAGGATCGCGAGTCCCTCACCGAGGAACACCGCGAACCCGGTGAAGACGAACGCCGGTAGTGCTCCGAGCGCCGCGCCGAAGGCCCCGCCGGCGAGCGCCGCGATGAGCAGGACCACGAACTCCTCGACCTCCACCCCGATGACGGGGATCTGCAGCAACAGGTGCTCCATCTCAGGCCTCCCGCGCCCAGTCGCGCGATCGGTCGACCGCCTCGCTCCACCGCTCGTAGCGCCCGTCGACGTCCGCCTCGTCGTCGGTGGAGAACTCGCGGTCGACACGCCAGTTGTCCCGGAGTTCCTCGGGGTCATCCCAGTACCCCACGGCGAGGCCGGCGGCGTACGCCGAGCCGAGCGCCGTGGTCTCGTCGACCTCGGGCCGGACGATCTCGGTGCCAACGATGTCTGCCTGCTGCTGGCAGAGGAAGTCGTTTTTCACCGCGCCGCCGTCGACTTTCAGGCTATTGATGTCGAGACCCGCGTCGGCCGCCATCGCCTCGGCGACGTCGCGGGTCTGGAACGCGATGGATTCGAGCACCGCGCGGACGATGTGTGCCTTCTCGGTGCCGCGGGTCATTCCCACGATCGTCCCGCGCGCACGCCCGTCCCAGTGGGGTGCGCCCAGGCCGGTGAACGCGGGCACGAAGTAGACCCCGTCTGTCGAATCCACCGAGCGGGCGAGATCCGCGGTCTGGGCGGCGTTGTTGATGAGGCCGACGTCTTCGAGCCACTCGATCGCCGCGCCCGTCACGAAGATCGCGCCTTCGAGCGCGTACTGGACGGGTTCGCCCGAGCGCTGGAACCCGACCGTCGTGAGGAGGCCGTGATCGCTCTCGACGGCCTCGTCGCCCGTGTTGAGAAGGAAAAAGGAGCCGGTGCCGTAGGTGTTCTTCGCGTCGCCCTCGTCGAAACAGGTCTGGCCGAACAGCGCGGCCTGCTGGTCACCGAGCGCGCCCGCGACCGGGATTTCCGCGTCGAGAAATCCATCAGAATCGGTCGTTCCGTAGAAGTCGTCGTCCGAGGACGGTCGGACTTCGGGGAGCATCTCACGGGGTACATCGAACTCCGCCAGGAGCTCGTCGTCCCACGCCATGTCGTGGATGTCGAACAGCATGGTCCGGGAGGCGTTCGTGACGTCCGTGATGTGATTCCCGGTGAGCTGCCAGATCAGCCACGTGTCGATCGTCCCGAAACAGAGTTCGCCGGCGGCGGCACGATCCCTGAGGTCGGCGGGCTGGGCACCCTGGGTCTTGAGCGGGTCGGCGTTGTCGAGCAGCCACTCGGCCTTGGTCGCCGAGAAGTACGCGTCGGCTTCGAGCCCGGTCTTCGCCCGGATGTCCTCGACTTTCCCTGCTTCTTCCAGCTCCTCGACACGATCGGTGGTTCGACGGTCCTGCCAGACGATCGCGTTGTAGATTGGCCGTCCCGACGCGCGGTCCCAGATCAGCGTGGTCTCACGCTGGTTGGTGATCCCGAGCGCTTCGAGCTGGCCGGCGTCGAGCCCGGCACTGTCGAGTGCCTCCGTCACGACGGCCTGGGTCTTCTCCCAGATCTCTACGGGGTCGTGCTCGACCCACCCCGGCTCGGGGTAGATCTGTTCGTGTTTCTCGTAGGCCTGTGCGACCACTTCGCCGCCGTGGTCGAAGATCATGAACCGCGTGCCGGTCGTTCCCTGATCGATCGCGCCGACGTATGTATCGGATGTCATGTGGTGTCCCTTCGGTCTGATTCTGGAATCCATCCAGCCATTATTTACTAGTGGCGGTGCTTCGTCCGTAAACACCATAGTGTACCATTATAAATCCTCGGGTACTTTCGACGAATCGACGACGGGACGCCGTCCTGATCGGTACGTGGCTACTCCAACCACGAGGCTGCGGTGCGCTACGCGTTCGACAGGTCGTAGAGCCGCCGGAAGACCGTGGTCGGGAATCGGGGTTCGAGCCGGCTCGGTGGCCGACCGACGCTCTCGGACGCGCGGTCGCTGGTGACGCGCTCGGCGATGCCGTCGTTCGCGATCTCGTAGAGCAAGCGTTTCACGGTTCCTGCCGACAGATCGATGTTCGGCGACGCGGCGACGGCATCGGCTGCGGCATCGACGGAACCGCATTGCCCCGCGTCGATGTCGATGAGGCGGCGCAACACCCGCTGGCGGTTGTCCGGCAGCGCGAACACCCGCCCGAGCGAGACCGACGGGCGGGGAACGGCGTTCATCCCGGTGCGGAGGTCGCGTTCGCGAAGCCGGGTACTCCCTTCGGCGACGGCCTCGTCCGCCGCAACGAACAGCGCACAGAGCGCGTCGTGGGCGTTGCCGTCGGCCCAGCTCGCGAGCCGTCGAAGCTGTTCGTGCTCGACGGCCTGGCGAGCCATTCCTTCCGACGCACGAGCCGTCAGCACGTCCACCAGCGCGAGATCGCGGTAGGCGGGCACCTCGATGTGCTCCGGCGGCCGAACGGAATCGGGAAGCGTCGACGGCGACGGTCGACCGACGACGAGCCACGAGAGCGACGCGTCGTCCGCGAACGCCGCCACGATCTCGGAGAGTGGGCGCGCTCCGGGCTCGCCGACGTGATCGATGGCGACGAGGACGCGACGTTCGTAGGGCGCGAGGTACTCGGTCAGGCGCGCGTGGAGCGCGTCCGTGCCGACGCCGTGTTCCGGAACGGACTCGTCGAGCACCGCGTCGAGCACCGTCCGATACAGCCCGAAGTCGCTGCTCGCGTGGCGCGCGTCGACGTACACGAGATCGGGCGTCGTGCCCGTCCCGCCACGGGTCGAGGTGTGGATGACCGATCTCGACGGCGAATGCAGCCGTCCGAGCCGGGCGAACAGCGCGGTGACGACTGCCGACTTCCCCGTTCCGGGGGGCCCCCAGACGTACGCGTTCGGCGGGAGTTCCCCGTCGAACACCGGATCGACGTAGTCGAGGAGGCGTTCGAGTACCGATCCTCGACCAGTCGGCTCTCCGAGGTGGGCGACGGGGCTGATCGCATCGTAATCGAGCACCAGCCGCGAGTCGTTCCCCGAGCGCTGTCGTCGGCGGATACGGGCTGTGAGGTCCATCGTGGTCGTCACCGGCTATCGCCCCGCTCGGAACTACCGGTGACCTCACGGGACGGCAAGGGCCGACGCCTTCGGCCCGCCCGGGAAGTTGTTTACCGATAGCGCGGTTCCGGGGGTAAAGCGTCCGCAGGAAGGCATAAACTTTGCGTGCGCGGTCGACGAGCTCGGAACCCTGTCTCCGGACGAAACCGTTGTCGGATCGACGGATCGCCGCTGTCAGCCGTGATATCCGAGAACGGTAATCGTCATCAAATCACACAGCAGAAATAAATTTTACTGCTGGTATCGGAATGCCCGATAAAGTAAAGTGGCGACGGGACGATCACCGAAACGATTGGATGGGACGTGAAATGGAGGTGCTCGTCATCGGGGGTGGGTCGACCGGCTGCGGTATCGCTCGTGACCTGTCGATGCGCGGCGTCGACGTCACGCTCGTCGAACGGGGCAACCTCACTCACGGCACGACCGGGCGGATGCACGGGCTGCTCCACAGCGGCGGGCGGTATGCGGTCTCGGATCAAGAGAGCGCCGCCGAGTGTATCGCCGAGAACCGCGTGCTCCGGGAGATCGCGAGCCACACGGTCGAGATGACCGGCGGGCTGTTCGTCCAGAAACCCGGCGATCCGGACGAGTACTTCGAGGAGAAACTCGCGGGCTGTCGGGAGTGTGGAATCCCGGCGGAGGTGCTCTCCGGTGCGGAGGCTCGCGAGATCGAGCCGTATCTCGCGCGTGATGTCGAGCGCGCGATCCGGGTCCCCGACGGAGCCATCGATCCGTTCCGGCTCTGTGTCGCGAACGCCGCCGACGCGGAGAAACACGGTGCGCGCATCGAAACCCACGCCGAGGTCACGGACGTGCTCGTCGAGGACGGGCAAGTCAAAGGTGTCGAAGTGCGTCACGCGAGCGGTCCCGGCAAGCGCACCCACCGCGATCCTGGCACCACCGAGCGTATCGAGGCCGACCACGTCGTGAACGCGACGGGCGCGTGGGCCGGCCAGTTAGGAGCGATGGCGGGCGTCGAGGTCGAGGTTCGCCCGTCGAAGGGCGTGATGACGGTGATGAACTGCCGGCAGGTCGATACCGTGGTCAATCGATGTCGACCGAAGGGCGACGCCGATATCGTGGTGCCCCACGAGACGGCGTGTATCCTCGGCACGACCGACGAGGAGGTCGAAGATCCCGACGACTACCCCGAGGAGCAGTGGGAGGTGGACATGATGATCGACACCCTCTCGGAGCTCGTGCCGATCCTGAGCGAGGCGCGCACGCTCCGATCCTTTTGGGGTGTCCGCCCGCTGTACGAACCGCCGGACACCGGCACCACGGACCCGACCGACATCACGCGACAGTTCTTCCTGCTCGATCACGCCGATCGCGACGACCTCGCCGGCATGACCACCATCGTGGGCGGGAAGTTCACGACCTATCGGTTGATGGCCGAGCAGATCACCGATCACGTCTGCGGGAAACTCGGCGTCGACGCCCCCTGCCGAACCGCCGACGAGCCGCTACCGGGGAGCAACGACTTCTCCGTGCTCCGGGACTACATGGAGGAGTTCGGGCTGCGATCGCCCATCGGTCGCCGGAGCACCGAACGGCTGGGGAGCAAGGCCGACAGGGTCCTGAAGACCGACGATCCGAACCCGGTGGTCTGTACGTGCGAGGCGGTCACGCGCGCGGAACTGGAGGACGCGATCGACGACGCTGGCACCGACCTGAACGCCACCCGCATCCGGACCCGTGCCTCGATGGGCAACTGTCAGGGTGGGTTCTGTGCACATCGGATGGCTTCTCTGTTGCATCCCGACCACGACGAGGCCACCACGCGCGCCGCGCTCGATGACCTCTACGCCGAGCGCTGGAAGGGCCAGCGCCACGCGCTCTGGGGCGAACAGCTCTCCCAGGCGATGTTGAACCACGCGCTTCACGCGACCACGATGAACCGCGACCACGACCCGGCTGCGCGCGAGGAAACGATCGAGTACGACCGATTCGATGCAGGGCCGTCCACGTCGGCCGCCGACGCAGCGACCGACGGAGAGGGGGTCAACCGTGGCGATTGAGGACGACGTTTGCGTGATCGGCGGCGGCCTCGCGGGGATGACGAGCGCGCTCCGGGCGGCCCGCGAGGGCGCACGGGTGCGACTCGTCTCCCACAAGAAGAGCACGCTCCGGCACGCGAGCGGTCTCGTCGACGTTCTGGGGTACACCCCAGATGGCGAACTGGTCGCGGAGCCGTTCGGTGCGCTCGCCGCCCTTCCGGCGGGCCATCCCTACGAACGGGTCGGCGTCGACGCGGTGCGGGACGGACTCGGCCTGTTCGACGAGGTGGTCGGTGACGCCTACTACGGCGATCACACCGACGCGAACGCGCTCGTGCCGACTCACGGGGGAACGGTGAAACCGACTGCGCGCTATCCCGAAAGCGCGGCTGCTGGGTTGGCGAGCGATCCCCGGGAAACGCTGCTCGTGGGCTTCGAAACCCTGACCGCGTTCGACGCGCCGCTCGCCGCCGACCACCTCGACGCTGCTGGCGTCCCTGCGGCGACACGCGGCGTCACGGTCCCGTTCCCCGGCGCGTTCCGGGCCGATTCGCGGGTGACGCGCTTTGCGCACGCGCTCGACCGTGACGAGGCGATCGAGACGAATGCCGGGACGACCGGTGCGCGGCGGGCGCTCGCCACGGCGGTCGACCCCCACCTCGACGGTGCGGAACGAGTGGGGTTCCCGGCGGTGCTCGGCGACGACGAGTCGAGCGACGTTCGGGCAGCGCTCGAAACCCGCCTCGGGGTCGACGTTTTCGAGGTCCCGATGGGGCCGCCGAGCCTCCCCGGGCTCCGGCTCGAACGGCTGTTTACGGCAGCGCTCGACGATGCGGGCGTTCGCCGGACGACCGGCAACCCGGTCGTGGATTTCGAGGCCGACGGCGAGCGGATACAGGCGGTGTACGTGGATCGGAACGGCCAGCGAGCCCCCTTCCACGCCGACGAGTTCGTGCTCGCCACCGGCGGCCTCGTCGGCAAGGGGATCGACTCCGACCGCGACGGCGTGATCGAACCGATCTTCGACTGTCACGTTCCCCACCCCGACGACCGCTACGAGTGGTTCGTCGACGAGGCGTTCGGCGACCATCCGTTCGCACGCTTCGGCGTCGATGTCGATGCGGAGTTGCGACCGCTCGACGCCGACGGGGGTATCGAGTACGCGAACCTTCGCGCTGCTGGGGGCGTTCTCGGTGGTGCGGACTTCGCGGCGGAGAAATCGGGCAGCGGTATCTCGCTTGCGACCGGCTACGCTGCCGGTCGTGCGGCGGGCGAGGCGGTGTGATTCGACGAGCTACCACAATGAGTGATGCAGATTCCACGGACGAGTTCGAGCCGGTAGAAGTGTTCGAGACGACCGACATGGATCTCCGATCGGGATCGGACGACTGCTACAAATGTTCGACGTGCGATACGTCCTGTCCGGTCGCCGAGGTCGACGACGAGTTCCCGGGACCGAAGTTCCAGGGGCCCGAGCAGTGGCGGCTCAAACGCAAGGAGGGCCACGAGATCGACGACTCGATCACGGGCTGTTCGAACTGTATGCGGTGTGACGACGCCTGTCCCTCCTCCGTCCCGCTGAGCCAGATGCACAACACCGCTCGCGGGGAGTACGTCGAGAGCCAGCGGTTCGGGCGCGAGGCGCTCGCCGCGCTCCGGCAGGGCGAACCGCGCGAAGCGCTCGAAATCGTTCGGAATGGGACCGACGGACTCGTCGAGCGGGTTCGCAATCGGGTGCTCGCGAACTACCGGACGTCGGCGTGGCTCGCCTCGAAGGTCCCGTGGCTCGCCAACCGCGCGATGAACTTCGGGCCCGCGCGCTGGCTGATGGAGGCAACGCTCGGCGTCACGAAAGAACGCGAGTTCCCCGCGTTCGCCGACCAGACCTTCCGAGAGTGGTGGGTCGAACGCGGCGGCGCACACGTCGGAAATCCGGACAAACAGGTCGCGTACTTCCACGGCTGTTACTCGAACTTCAACACGCCCGAGGTCGCGAAAGCGATGGTCCACGTGTTCGAGGAGTTCGGGTACGAGGTGCTGGTCCCGCCACAGAAATGTTCGGGAACGCCGATGTTCGCGAACGGAATGCTCGGCGACGCGCGCCGACACGCCGAGACCAACGTCGAGAACCTCGCGGCGGCGATCGACGGCGGAGCCGACATCGTCGCCTCCTGCACGTCGTGTTCGATGGCGCTGCGCCAGGAGTACCCCGAACTGTTCGATCTCGACGGGATCGACTCGGTCGCCGCCCACACCTACGAGGCCGTCGAGTACCTCCGCCTCCACGAGGATCTGGAGGGCGAACTCGCCGCAGCCGAGGTCGACGCGAGCGAGTTCGCCTACCACGCGCCGTGTCACGCCCGGAACCAGGGAATCGACCGGCAGGCGATCGAACTCTTTTCCGACCTCGACGGCGCGACGGTCGAGGACGTCGGCGACTCCTGTTCGGGGATCTCGGGCACCTACGGCTGGAAGGAGGAGAAGTACGACTACTCGATGGAAATCGGCGAAGAGATGTTCGAACACATGGAGAGTGCCGACGGCGAGACCGGGATGACCGAGTGTCCGACCTGCGCGATGCAGATGGAACACGGAACGGGCTACGAGATCAGTCACCCGCTCGAACTCCTCGAAGAAGCGCTGGTCTGAGCCGCAGCGGCTTCGAGCTGCTGTGTGTTCCGCTGAGTGCTGTCGCCACGAGGGCACCGACTTCCGAGACTGACGGAGTGAAGTGGAGTGGACCCTCATCGACGACGTGTCCGTAACAACCGACGTGCTCGTGATCGGCGGCGGGGCCACCGGGACCGGCGTCGCGCGCGATCTCGCGATGCGCGGGGTCGACGTCGTGCTCGTTGAACGCGACGGCCTCTCCGGCGGGACCACCGGCCGCTCGCACGGCCTGCTCCACAGCGGGGCGCGCTACGCCGAGGCCGACCCCGAGGGCGCTGCGGCGTGCATCGCCGAAAACCGCGTGCTCCGAGAGATTGCGGGGGCGTGTCTCCGCGACACCGGCGGCTACTTCGTCCAGCTCGCGGGCGACGATCCCGACTACTTCGCGGCGAAGCGCGACGCGTGCCGTGGCCTCGGGATCGAGGTCGACGTCCGCTCCGGGACGGCAGCACGCGAGACCGTCCCGGAACTCTCGTCCGACGTCGAGCGCGTCATGCAGATCCCCGACGCCGTGGCGTACCCATCACGGCTGGTCGCCGCGACCGCACAGAGTGCCCGCGATCACGGGGCTGCGATTCACACCGACGCCCCTCTAACCGACCTCCACAGCGACACCGAGACAGCCGCGGACGGAGCCACGGACGAGGCGGTCACTGCCGCGACGGTCGGTGGAAGAGTCGACGACCGCGTGGAGGCCGAGCACGTCGTGAACGCCACGGGCGCGTGGGCTGGCGAGTGCGCCGCGCTCGCGGGGATCGACCTGGCGATGAGCCCGACGCGCGGCGTCATGGTCGCGGTCGAAAACGAGGAGCTCGACACCGTGCTCAACCGCTGCCGCGAGCCCGCCGACGGCGACATCGTGGTTCCACACGAGAACCAAGTCGTGCTCGGCACGACCAGCGTCGCGGTCGACGACCCCGACGAGTATCCACAGCCGGGACGGGCGGTCGAGCGGATGATCGACGAGTGCGCTGCGATGGTGCCGGTGCTCGACGGCCGCGAGCCCGCACGCACCTACTGGGGTGTCAGACCGCTCTACGATCCCGGGGCGGCAGGCGAGGGCGCACGCGCCATCTCGCGGGATTTCTTCCTGCTGGATCACGAGGCGCGCGACGACATCGATGGGTTCACCAGCATCGTCGGCGGGAAGCTCACTACCCATCGACGGATGGCCGAGGCGGTCGCGGACCACGTTTGCGCCCGGCTGGGCGTCGACGTCGCGTGTCGGACCGCCGACGAGCCATTGCCGGGCCACGACGATCCGGCCGTCCTCGACGAGTTGGTCCGGGAGTTCGACGCCGGCTCGCCCGCCGATCGGGACGTGACCGGTGCGTGAGTCGACGGGACACTCGCTTCGTCGGCAGCGAACCCGTAAATTGACACCACCGGGGCCGAAACGACCGGTATGACGACGCTCGAAATCGTCGGCGGGCGCGTGCTCCGCCCCGATATGACCGTCGAACGCGCGGACGTGCTCGCCGACCAGGAAACCGGCGACATCCTCGCGGTCGGCGACGTTCCGGGTGGCGACGAAACGCTCGACGCTACCGGCGGTCTCGTGATTCCGGGACTCGTGAACGCCCACACCCACGTTGCAATGGCGCTGCTGCGGGGATACGCCGACGACAAGCCGCTCCACGACTGGCTCCGCGAGGACATCTGGCCGATCGAGGGCGTCCTCGAACCCGACGACGTCCGTGCGGGGGCCGAACTCGGACTGGTGGAGATGATCCGATCGGGAACGACGGGATTTTGCGATATGTACTTCGATGTCGGCGAGATCGTCGACGCCGTCGATCGTGCGGGCCTCCGAGCACGGGTTGGCTACGGCTCGGTCACCGTCGGGAAAGACGAGGAAGCGGCCCGCGAGGAACTCGAAACGGGACTCCGGGTGGCCCAGGAGTACGACGGCGCGGCCGATGGCCGGGTCTCGACCGCATTCATGCCCCACAGCCTCACCACCGTCGATGGTGAGGAGCTCGACGAGTTCGTTCCACAAGCGCGCGAGGCAGGTGTGCCGATCCACACCCACGCGAACGAAACGACGGGGGAAGTCGAACCGATCGTCGATGAACACGACGAACGGCCGCTCGCGTACGCCGTAGGTCACGGGCTGCTCGAAGATCGCGACTTCATCGCCCACGGGACTCACTGCGACGAGAGCGAGATCGAACTGCTCGCCGAGCGCGGCGCGGGCGTGGTCCACTGCCCCGCCTCGAACATGAAGCTCGCGAGCGGGATCGCGCCGGTCCAGGCGATGTGCGACGCTGGCGTCGCCGTCGGAATCGGCACCGACGGCGCGGCCTCGAACAACGATCTCTCGATGTTCGACGAGCTCCGCGACGCCGCGATGGTCGGCAAGCTCGCTGCCGGGGACGCGAGCGCGGTCGACGCACCGACGGCGTTCGGAATGGCCACCGCGGGGAGCGCCGCGGTCGCGGGGTTCGACGCCGGCCGGATCGCCGAGGGGAAAAACGCCGATCTCGCCGTCGTCGACCTCGATCGAGCCCACCTCACGCCACACCACGATCTCGTGAGTCATCTCGTCTACGCCGTCACTGCGGCCGACGTGCGCCACACGGTCTGTGACGGCCGGGTGCTGATGCGCGACCGCGAGGTGCTGACGCTCGACGCCGATGCGGTGCGCGAGACGGCCGAGCGCCGGGCACGGGCGGCCGTCGACCGCGCGGAGTCCTGACTACTCCTCGCCCGCGAGCAGGTAGGCGACGACGCTTGCGAGGCCCGACAGCACTGCGACCGCACCGAATCCCGGCCCCGAGCCGGTGCTCGTTCCGTTCTCGGCTCCTTCCTCACCCGCCGCCGTTCCGTTCGCTCCATCCGTTCCGGTCGCAGTGTCCGCACCGCCCGCGCCGCTACCGTTCGCTTCGGTTCCCGCTGTTGTTTCGGCCGTTGCATTCGTCCCCGCATCCGTTCCGTTCGCGCTCCCGGTCGCGTTTGCGGCCGTCCCCCTCGATTCGCCGGGCGAGACGAGCTTGTGGACCGCGCCGCCGAGATCACCACCGGCCGTCAGGGCGTAGAGTTCGCCGGCATCGTCCCGACCCACATCGAGCAAGTAGCCGCCGAGTTCGCCGTCGTCCGCGCCGGCGATTTCGAGTTTTGTGAACTCCCAGAGCCCCTCGTCGCTGGGTGTGGCGGCGAACAACGATCCTTTTGGGCTGCCGTCCTGGCTGTAATCGCCGAAGACGTACTGGCCGCCGAGCGCATCGATCGCGCCGTCGTAGACGTACCCGCCGATGACCGAAATACCGATGGTCTCGCCGTCGCGGGTATGGGGGTACTCGATGACGGGATCGCGGAGCGGTTCGCCGCCGCGGACGTTCTGCGGTGTCGTGTCGGGACACTCGGTCGTCTCCTCGCCCGTGCTGAAACAGTGGGTTCCCTCCTTCACGTTCCAGCCGTAGTTGCCGCCTTTCACGACTCGATCGACCTCCTCGTAGCGGTTCTGGCCGACGTCGCCGACGTACAGCGCCCCATCACTGAACCCCATCCGCCACGGGTTGCGAAAGCCCCACGCGAACTGCTCGTCGAGGCCCTCCTCGCCGACGAGCGGGTTGTCGTCGGGGATTCCGTACGGCTTGTCTCCCGTCCGGCTGTCGACGTCGATCCGGAGGAGCGATCCGAGGAAGTTCTCGGTGACGTCCTGGCCGTTGCCGCCGTCGTTCGCGTCGTACCAGTCGTCGACGTGGCCGGTACCGATGTCGTTGGCCGCGCCGCCGTCGCCGAACGGCACGTAGAGAAACCCGTCGGGACCGAACGCGAGCGCGCCCGCGTTGTGGTTGCTCTGGGGTTCGGGGACTTCGAGCAGTCGGCGCTCGGAGCCGGGCCGCGCCGCGGTTCGGTCGTCGTTCGCGCGGAACTCGGCGAGCACCGCTGTGTGGGAGTGGCTGTCGGGCGTCGCGTCGGTCGCTGGGGCGCTGTAGCGCAGGTAAAATCGTCCGTTCGTCTCGAAATCAGGGTGGAACGCGAGCCCGAGCAGTCCCTGCTCACCCTCGACGGGCGTCATCAGATCGCTGACGTCGAGGAACGGCTCTTCACGCCGGCCGTCCGCCCCGACGACGTAGATCTGTCCCGGGCGATCGACCACGAACCGACGGTCGTCGCCAGAGGGTGTCGCGAAGTCGGTCGGCATCTCGAATCCCCCGGCGACGGATTCGAGCGCCACGGTCGGCCCTGCTGGAACGGGACCACCGTCCTGTGCGGTCGCGCTCGTGGTGGCACCACCGTATCCGACCACTCCGGCGACCGCACCGGCCGCAGTCGTTCGGAGTAGTCGGCGACGGGTCACTTCCGACCGATCCTGCTCGGCAGTGTCAGCTGCCGTCGCTGTCGTGCGGGTCACTACCACCAACGAGTGGTCGTCCGACCAAAGACCTGACGCAAAGCGGCCAGCGATACCGTGCGAACGCGCCTATTATCGTCTCACGAAGCGGCGTGCCGCCACACCCGCCAGCCCGGCGAGCGCAGCGAAGACCCCGAACCCGGGACCATCGGCGTCGCTCGTTTCGTCCGGGTTCGTTCCATCCGTCTCTCCCGACGTCGATTCTGCCGATAGCGTCGAGGTCGCGTTCGTCCCGACGGTCGTCGTCTCGGTCGTTTCCGTCGCCATAGCAGTCGTTTCGGTCGCCGATCCGGCCGTCTCGGTCGAGGTTTCACGCGTCGTCCCCGTCGCTGGCGAGTCGGTCGGTTCGACCGTCGTCTCGGTTGCGTCAGTCGTCGTTCCGTTGGTCGTCGTTCCGTTCGCGCTCGCGGTCGCGTTTGCGGCCGTTCCTCTCGATTCGTCGGAGGAGACGAGCTTGTGGACCGCGCCACCGAGGTCGCCGGCGGACGTGAGTGCGTAGAGTTCGCCGGAATCGTCCCGGCCGATGTCGATGAGGTAGCCGCCGAGCTCGCCGTCGTCCGCGCCCGCAACCGAGAGTTTCTCGAACTCCCAGAGGCCCTCGTCGCTGGGTGTGGCGGCGAACAGCGAACCTTGTGGATCTCCCTCTTGGCTGTAATCGCCGAAAACGTACGTGCCGTCGAGCGAACCGATCGCACCGTCGTAGACGTAGCCACCGATGACCGAGAGGCCGATCGGTTCGCCGTCGCGGGCGTGTGGGTACTCGATGACGGGATCGCGGAGCGGTTCGCCGCCACGGACGTCCGGCGGTGTCGAATCGGGACACTCGTCCGGGATCGCTCCCGGGTTCGCGGTGCTGTAACAGTGCGTACCCTCCTTCACGTTCCACCCGTAGTTGCCGCCCTTCACGACCCGATCGACTTCCTCGAACCGGCTCTGACCGACGTCCGCGACGTAGAGCTCCCCGTCGGAAAACCCCATCCGCCAGGGGTTCCGAAAGCCCCACGCGTAGTGTTCGCTGAGGCCGGCTTCGCCCACCAGCGGGTTGTCGTCGGGGATCGCGTAGGGTCTGTCCCCGTCCGCGCCATCGACGTCGATCCGGAGGATCGATCCCAGCAAGTTCTCGGTGACGTCCTGGCCGTTGCCGCCCGTGTTTGCTTCGTACCAGTCCGCGGCGTGGCCGGGGCCGGTGTCTCTCGATCCGCCCCCGTCGCCGTACGAGGCGTAGAGGAAGTCGTCGGGGCCGAACGCGAGTGCGCCGCCGTTGTGGAACTTCGTGGGTTCGTCGACCGCCAGTAGGACCCGTTCGGAGCCCTCGACCACACCGGTCGCGTCCTCGGTCGCACGGAACTCCGAGAGCCGCTCCGTATGCGAGAACTCGTCGGGGGCGTCCTCGGCCAGCGGCGCGCTGTAACGCAGGAAAAAGCGCCGGTTCTCGTCGAACTCCGGATGGAACGCGAGCCCGAGCAGCCCGCGTTCGCCGGTGCGTTCGGCGAGACGGTCGCTGACATCGAGAAACGGTTCCCCGCGCCCGCCGCCCGACGCGACGGTGTAGATCCGTCCTGGGAGATCGACGACGAACTGACGGTCGTCGCCGGGCGCGGTGGCGAAGTCGGTCGGGACCTGGAACCCGCCAGCGACGGTTTCGAGCGCGACGGTCGGCCCCTGTGGGACGGGACCGCCCGCGCTTCCGGAGGACCCGGCCTCGCTTTCGGTGGTGTCGGTTTCGGCCACCGATCCTTCATCGACGGCGACCGCTCCGCGCATCGTACCGCTGTGTGGCTCGCAGATGTACTCGGCCATCGTCTTGCGCGCCGTGAACGTGAGTGACTGGGTCGTGCCCTCCCCGCTCATCACCTCGGTGCGTTCGAGCGTCGCGCCGTCGGCGTCGAGCAGCGCGACGTTGTGGCCCATCCCGTCGAGGTTCTCCCAGACGATGCGGTAGTCGGTTCCCGGTTCGAGATTCAGCGTGGGGTTGGTCTCGCCGGCGATCGCGTCGGGCGCGCGGCCCTGCCAGCCGGCGATTTCGCCGCCGAGCCGAATCTCCTCGGGCTCCGACTGGGCCGTGGCGCTGCCGAGGCCGCCGACACCCGCGAGCGCACCGGCAGCGGCCGCTCCGAGAAATCGGCGGCGGGATGCCTGGTGCCCGTCAGTGTTGCGTGGATCACCTGTCATCGTGTTCACCGGACCGTTCAGTGAACGAAACCAACGACCGTCCGAGTAAAGCCCTGACGGACTCGGCCGGCACGGCCGCCGATCGCCTCCGGGAGCGCCGTGCGCATCACGCCGTCGCTGTCCCCGTTTCCGCGCTCTGTCGGCTCGCGATCTGGAAACGGTCGGTGCGGCCGCCGTCCCAGTAGAGCCGCACCACCTGTCCGCGAGACGCCTCGACCGCGACCCCATCGCCCGTCGTTACCCGATCGTCCCACGCGGGGTGACGGCTGTACCCATCGACGGTCACGACGAGCGCCGACCCCGCGACCGACTCGCCGCTGTCGTGTGCGATCCGGACGTGTGTCTCGTTGATCTGGCGGATCGACCACTCGGCGTCCGGAGGTTCGACCCGATTCGCCGGGACGTTCACCGCGATGACGACACCGACGACGATCACCACCACTAGCGCGACGACGAGCGCAGCCCCGATGACGTTGAGCAGCCGATCACCCTCGTCGGTCATCCGTCCTTACACGTCCTCCGCGAGGCACTTCGAGGGCCGTGGATAAAAAACCGAACTCGGTGAAGTAAGCGAAACAGCGAGCGACAGCATGCCCGCAACCTTCGGGATTGGCTGACAGACTCCTGCTCTTGTGAGTTGTAGAGTGCAATAAAACCGGTGATACGACACTGAACAAACAGTTTCCGATGGATCGTTTTAGCCCTTCTAAAGACGGCATAGCTTCCAGAAAATACTGTCTCGATTCTCGATGTGTTCGGCGTTAGTCGCGCTCGATCCACGATCAATAACTGGGTTCACAAGGCGGAGTTACAGCCAGAGTNGAGACCGTGATCCGACTCGACGACGAGCGCTACTGGCTGTACGCTGCGGTCGATCCCGAGTCGAACGAACTGCTGCACACGAAGCTTGAGCCCACCAGAAACACCGCTCTCGCTCATGGCTTCTCCGCCGAACGTCGTCAGAAGCACCACGTCGACGACGCCACGTTCCTCGTCGACGACGCCACGTTTCTCGTCGACGGCGCGACACCGCTACACGAAGCCTGCCGCCGCCGACGGCCTCGATTTCCGCTCCGAACGACACGGAAATCGTAACGNGGAAAACGACGCATCTCCTCGTTCTCGAACTGTTTCAGTCATGCCGGCGCAGCAACTGCCGACGAGTGGTTACGATCGTTCGCCGTCGCATCGAATCTGCGTATCTGAACACGACCGTCACGACTGGGACAAGATTTATTTGCTAACGAGTGACATTCACGGGGCGTGAACCGTTCGCAGGTCTTCGCTATCGCTGTCGCCGTGGTGGTCGTGCTCTCGGGCTGTAACGCTCTCACCGGTAGCGACACCGAAACGGACACACCAACCGTTACCCCGGCCGCCGTCCCGACCGACGAACCGACACCCACCCCGATGCCGATGCTCGCGCCGGGACTCACACAGGCAGGCGTCGTGAGTGTGAGCGAGCTGGCGGGCGCTCACGAGGCCGCCCTCGCCAACAATTCGCATACAGTCGTGTCAAATAACACTGTCAGATACGAAAACGACACGCTTCGTCATCAGATGAACCGAACGATGCGAGTAGCGGAGGGGTCGGAACCGTTCTACGCCATTAGCAGATACGATGGATCGGGACGGCAACCCGTCGTCTCCTCACAGCGTATCGAGCGATGGTCGGAGGGTGAACAGCTATACTCCGCGGTCGTCCGAAAAAACGATACGAGGTATTCAGTAAGCGCGTTGAATCGGGTGTTCTTCAGTGTGCAGAACAGAGAGCAGTTCATCAAGCTCTTCAACGCGCTCGAAACGCGCGTCGTCGGTCAGGAGACACGCAACGGCACGGAACTCTACCGGGTTCGGGCGACGAACGTCTCGAACCCGGAGTACCTCCCACGATCCGTTCTCAACGCCTCGAAAAACCCGCAGAACGTCTCGTTCCGGGCGCTCGTCGACTCTCAAGGTATCGTTCGGTCGTACTATCTCGGCTACACCGCGACCGACATCCGGCGGAGAGTCAACACCACGAACCGCGTCACGCAGTCGCTTCGCTACACCGACATCGGCTCGACGACCGTCGAGCGACCTGATTGGTACGAGGCGGCGAACCGAACGACCACGGTGGCAGAATGACCGATTGAAACATCCGAACGAGTGAATCGGTGACTATCCGACCTCGTCACGGTCCTCGTTCGTCGAAACTCGTCCGAGCGGTGTGTCGCCGGAGGGGGTGCTCGTCGAGAGCGGCTTTCGGCGCGCGGTGAGACTCGCCTGCAACCCACGTCGGACCCGTTCGCGGAGTTCGGTAGCCTCGTTCGCGTCGAAATCCACTGCGCGTGCGCCCCGATCGGTGACCGAGAGCGATCCGGCGGTATCGATCGCGACCGTGGCGAGCGACCGCCACCGCTGGAAGGGTGTCGCGGTCTGGATCACCGTTTGGACGCGGTAGGCGGGCACGACTGCGATCGAGCGCCGCCAGAACCCGTTGCGCGTCTGGACGTGCCTGCTACCCACGTCGTACCCGCGATGGAGCCACTTGTAGTGGCCGCCGATCGGTGCGAGCACGATCGCCACGAGCGGGGCGTACCAGTAGCGGAGAAGCGACACGTCGAGGAAGATGTTCGCGATCCAGAGGACGCCCGCGAGCAGGCCGAGCGCGAGCGCATACCGGACCGCGTAGCGCCGCCTGGCACGGCGAGGCGGGCGGGTGAACTCCGGCTCGTCAAACTCGAACCCCTCGATCGAGCGGGCGAGGGAGAGCACGCGGGCACGCCCCGCGAGCGGGATCGCCGCCTCCGAACCGCCGGATGGCCCCTCGCCCGGCGTGTAGCCCGCAGTCTCGATGGCGAGCGACGCGTAGCCGACCCGGCGCATCAGGACGTTCTCGCGCACGTCGATCTGCTGGATCTTTCCGATCGGGATCGAGCCGTCGTATCGGCTGAGCAGTCCGCGCTCGTATCGGAGTTCGTCGCCGATTCGGGTGAGCCGGAAATCGTAGTACCGCGCGGCGGTCACTGCGGCGGTGCCGATCCACGAGACGATCGCGAGCGCCGCCCCGCGCGGCCCGACCGTGAACGCGCCGGTCTCGGCGAGGAGGTCGGGAATCGAGATCCCGACCGTGGGAACGGCGAAGAAGAGCACGGGCAGGAGCGCACGGAGGTCGGGAGCCACCAGCCCCAGTATCGCGAGGTTCCGTGGCGAGAGCGCGAACAGCAGCTCCTCGGGCTCGTCACGGCGTCGGGGTTCGGCTGCGTCCGCAGTAGCCGCGTCCGCGGCAGCCGCGTCCGCATCGGTCGTGTCCTCGGTACGCGCCCCTCGTCCATCCTCGTCGCTGTCTTCGCGTGCGCCGCGCCGCAGGTCACGCTGGAGGCGTTTCGCCTCGTCGTAGCCCACGTACCGGAGGCTCGCCTCGGTCTCACCGCCGCCGGCGGTCTCGACGTCGATGGCCGCGATCGAGAGGGCGCGCTGGACGATCCCCCGCGAGATATCGACGTTCTGGATCCGCCGGAGCGGGATCTCGCGCTCGCGCCGTGAGATCACGCCCGAGCCGATGTCGAACGTGTCCGCCGTCACGTCGTACTCGAATCGCCGGTAGTAGACGACCTCGTAGCCCGCCCCGAACACGAACCCGAGGACGGCGAGGGTCACTGCAGGTGCGAGCGAGCCGAGCGAAACGATCCCGACCTCGGTCACGACGATGGAGAGAAAAAATCCCATCGCTGCGCCGTTTACCCCACGCGGCAGCGCCCGAAGCGGCAGCGAGAGTGGGTGAAGTTTCATCGGTAGCTTACACCGCATCCTCCAGCTCGCCGGGTTCGCTCTCGGTGGCGAGCCGGCGAAGCTCGGCCTGGATCGTTTCGGCGCGCTCTGGTCGGAGTCCAGGAATCGTGACGTCAGCCCCTCGCGAGCCCGCGGTGTAGACGACCACGCTCGACAGCCCGGCGAGCCGTTCGATCGGTCCCCGTTGTGAATCGACGTGCTGGACCCGAACGAACGGGACGACCGAGTTCACACGGGTCACGACGCCGCGTTCGAGCGTGACCGCGTCCGCCTCGATGTCGAACCCCCAGACCCGGTATCGCTGGAGCGTGTAGCCCACACCGATCAGGGCGAGGACGACGAAAACGACGGGTCCGACCCAGACACCGATCTCGAACCATCGTCGATCGGCGATTCCGACCGCCACAGCCACCACCAGCGCCGTGAGAAGCGAGCCCCCGAGCCAGACGATCCGCACGCGGGGATCGAGCCGTTCCATACCGCGGGCTACCGCCCCACCCCACATAAACCCATCCGCGTCCGGCGGTTGTGGGGTGGACGGCTCGCCGATCGAATTCATCTCAGACGACGAGATGCAGGACCACACCGCCGAACACCGCGAGACTACCGAGCCCGACACAGACGCCCCAGAACGCGACCCGCTCGACCACTCGCATCAGCGCATCGATCGTCAGATACCCCACGATCGCACTCGTGGCGAGCGCGATCGCCGCCATCGCCGGCGGAATCGCCGGGATGCCACTGTCGAGCAGCGGGAGCAGGCCGCCACCGATCGACGCCGGGATCGAGAGCAGGAAGGAAAGCTGGAACGACGACGGGCCGTCGTGGCCCCGGAGGAGCAGCGCGCTCGCGGTCGTTCCCGATCGTGAAATGCCGGGGAGGATCGCAAGTCCCTGAAGTCCGCCAACCAGCACCGCGTCCACGAGATCGGGTGTCTCCCGCCGGCCGCCACGGTCCTCGACCCCGCGTTGGACGAGCCCGGTGACGATCAACAGCGCGCCGATCAGCGCGACGAACACGCCGCCGGCGAGCTCGCTCACGAACCCCTCCAGCAGCACCAACGACGGGATGCCGACGATCCCGGTCATCAACGTGGCGACCACGATAAAGGTAAGCTCCGAACGCTCGCGGTCGAACGCGCGCTCGGGTCGCCACGATGGGAGCGTGCGGACGAGCGAGGCGACCTCGTCGCGATAGTACGCGAGCGCCGAGAGCGCGGTCCCCGCATGGAGGAACAGCGAGAGCTGGATCGCAACGGCCGGCTCGATGTTCGCCACGAGATTCAAAAAGAGCGTGATGTTCCCCTCACTGGAGATGGGGAGCCACTCGAAGATCCCCTGGAGGATACCGATGACGACCGCCAGAACGACCGACTCCTGCATGCGAGAGGAGGCTCGCCCACCGGATAAAGGAAGTTCGGTTGCGCGCTCGTCGGACGTCGCCTCGACCCCAGCCCCGCTCGTCGTCGGCCGGGACGACTGACACCACGAGAACCGACACATGTATGTCGGACTGTGTTGTAGCTTGTCAGAGAACGGACGTGAGCGAGATCACCACCGAGCGCTTCGGCACGCTCGACGACACCGTTCTCGCCGACGACAGCGACGCATTGACGTACGCGTGGACGGCCGCGCTGTTGACTTCCCTTCTCACGGTCGTGATTCCGGTGGTCGGTCTCGCGAGCGATGTCTCGACGCCCGTTCTCGTCGGGGCCGCCGCTGTCCTCTACGTCGCGACTGTCCTCGCGGCCGGTGTGGCGTTCGAAGGGGTCGCCGCATCGGTGTTCGTCCTCGGACTGTTCGACATCGCGGTGACGCTGATCGACGGCCCAGGGATCGCCACTTTCGACCTCGTAGCGGTCGACGTGGTCGCGATCCCGTTGGGGTTCGTGCTCGTCTACGACTGGTTTACCGAGCGTCCTCAGCTCCGCCCGACCGCCCGCGGGATCGCGGTGGCGGCGTTCGCGGGCTTCGTGAGCTGGTCGTTTCTCACCACGTTCTTCGGCAGCGGCCCCTCGGAGCTGGCCGCCGGACTGTTCGCGGTCGAACAGCTCCGGTATTTCGTAGTGTTCGTCGTGGCCGCCCTGATCGTCCGCCGGACGAACCCGTGGTGTGCGAGTACCCTGCGTCCTCGATCGCCGCGTAAAGCTGCTCGCGGTCGGTNGATGTGTATAAGAGACAGATCCCGACCGGCTTCTACGCCGGCGGGTTCGTCGGCCACGGTCGGGAGCTGGCGATGGTGCTCTTTCTGTTCGTTCCGCTAGTGATCGCGGTCGCGCTGCGGCGGTCATGGGGCGAACTCGGGCTGGCGGGCGTCGCGGTCGCCGCCTCGGTGTTCTCGATCCGGGTCGCCGACACCGACGCCGGCTGGGCGACGCTGCTACTGCTCGGTGCGGTGTTCGGCACCTACCTCCTCGGGGTGGCGCTCGTCCGGATCCGGCGACGCTACTCGGCGCTCGCGCTGGTGCCGGCGGTGGCCGCCGTCGTCGGGTTCGTGTACGTCCTCGTCCGGGGCGTTCTGGCCATTCTCGCGTCGAGTGCGGGCGACGGTAACCTACTGGTGTTCGAGACGAACACGCTCGCCGTGCGGATCGACCAGTACGTCGCGGCGGTCGGGATCGCGCTCGACCAGCCGCTGTTCGGACTCGGCGGGGAGAACTTCGTGCTCGTCTCGGAGCGCTACGTCGACCAGGCGAATCTCGGCATCCACAACACCCTGCTCGCGAACCTCGCCGCGACCGGGTTCGTGGGATTCGGCTTCTACCTGCTCGCCATTGTGGCAGTGTTCTGGGTCACGCTTCGTCTGGCGCTCGACACGAGCGGTGACGAACGCGTGCTCTGGGTTGCAGTGGCCTGTGCAATGTTCACCTACCACGCCTACTCGTCGTGGATGTGGTCGTACCCCTGGACCGTCGGCAACAGTGCGTTCTGGCTGCTCGCGGGGGTCGTAGTCGGCGGCGCGGCGTCGCGGTGGAACGATACGGTACGGTCGATCAGCGGTCGCATCGTTTAGGAGCCACGGCGTCGTGGTCGCGGTATGCACGATGTCTCCCTCGTCGGTGCGGGCCAGTCGCCGTTCGGCTCCTCTCCCGACAAAAGCTACCGTTCGCTGTCGCGACTGCCGACGACCGCGCGCTCGACAGCGTCGACGGCGAGCTTGACCCGAATCGGATCGACGAAGCGTTCCTCGGCACGCTCGGCGTCGGTGGCCGCCAGATCGGTCTCAGCGCGCCCGCCGTCACTGATCGAGGGTTGCTGTGACGCCCGGTCAGAACGATTTTATAACCATCGAAGCAACGGTTGAACGTCATGGTCGAAGCAACGACGGGCGCGGACTCGCGCGAGCAACTCACCGCCCTTCAAGACGAGCGCCTCGTCGAGACCGTTCGTCACGCCTACGAGAACGTCCCGTTCTATCGCGAGACGATGGACGACGCGGGTGTCGCTCCCGACGACATCGGTGGCGTCGACGACATCCAAAAGCTGCCGATGACCACGAAGGACGACTTCCGCACGGAGTACCCCGACGGGCTGTTCGCGGTCGACGACAGCGAAGTCCGCCGGATCCACGCCTCCTCGGGCACCACCGGCAAGCCGAAGATCGTTGCGTACACCGAGGGAGATCTCGATCGGTGGGCCGAAGTCATGGCGCGTTCGCTCGCCACCGCCGGCGTCGAGCCGGGTGACACGGTGCAAAACGCCTACGGCTACGGCCTCTTTACAGGCGGTCTCGGCTTTCACGACGGGATCGAGGAGTTAGGAGCGACCGTGATTCCGATGGGTGGCGGCGACTCCGCACGCCAGCTCTCGATGCTGGAAGACTTGGAAAGCGACGCGCTCGCCTGCACCCCATCGTACTGCCTCTATCTCGCGGATTTCGCCGCCGACCGCGGCGTCGATCCCCACGATTTGCCGGTCTCCACCGTGGTGATCGGCGCGGAGCCGTTCACCGACCCGATGCGCGAGGAGATCGAGGACGCACTCGACGTCACCGCAATCGATATCTACGGCCTGTCGGAGATCATCGGCCCCGGCGTCGCGGTTGAGTGCGCTGCGGTCCAGGAAGGCCTCCACGTCTGGGAGGACCATTTCTACCCCGAGGTCGTCGATCCCGCGACCGGCGAACCGCTCCCGGCGGGCGAGGAAGGCGAACTCGTCCTGACCTCGCTCACCAAGGAGGCCCTCCCCGTCTTCCGCTACCGAACCGGCGACATCACCACGCTCTACGAGGACGAGTGTGACTGCGGACGGACCGCAGTCCGGATGGGAAACATTACTGGTCGGACCGACGACCTCCTGATCGTTCGGGGCGTCAACGTCTACGCCAGCCAGATCGAGGAAGCGATGCTCGACATTACTGGGATCGCACCCCACTACCGACTCGATCTCCAGCGTGACGGCTCGCTCGACACGATGGACGTGACTGCCGAACGCCACGCCGAGGCCGACGCGAGCGCGGACGAGCTTCGGGCCGAGATCGAAGGCCGGCTCGGCGAACAGTTGGACGTCTCACCCGACGAGATCGACGTGGTCGAACCCGGCGAGATCGAGCGGACCGAAGTCGGGAAGGTCAAACGCGTCTTCGACCACCGCTGACCGGCTGTCGGGTTCGACCCGCGACCGACCACGGACGGCTGACCGACTCTCGATACGTTACGATCGATGCTGATCGCAGAGGTCTACTTTCGAATCACAAGCTTGGACGGGGTACGGCCCAGACGATCGAAGGGGCAACCGCATTGAACGAGGACCCCGTAGAGATAGACAATGAGTCACCGAAAAACCCAGCTCGACATTCAGGGGATGAGCTGTGCGAACTGTTCACAGACGATAACGGAGGCATTGCAGGACCTCGACGGGGTGGAGACGGCGAGCATCAACTACGCCACCGACGAGGGGACCGTCGAGTACGACCCAGAGACGACCTCGCTCGCGGAAATCTACGCCGCGGTCGACGACGCCGGCTACGAGGCGGTCAGCACTGCGACCTCGATCGCGATCACCGACATGACGTGCTCGAACTGCGCCGAAACCAATCAAGAGGCGCTCGAAGACGTCCCCGGCGTGATTGTGGCAGAGGTCAACTACGCGACCGACGAGGCGAGCGTCGAGTACAACCCCGCCGCAACCGACCGCGAGCAGCTTTACGCGGCGATCGAGGACGCAGGGTACTCGCCCGTTCGCGACGACGAGGGTGAGGAATCCGAACAGGACCAGCGCGACGCCGCGCGCAGCGAGGAGATCCGCCGCCAGCTCCGACTCACCTTGTTCGGTGCGGCGCTCTCGCTCCCGCTGATCGCGTTCATGGTCGAGAAGCTCATTCTTGGTGGCGGGGCGCTCCCCGAAACGGTGTTCGGGATCGAGTTCGGCTGGATCGAGTTCCTGCTCGCGACCCCAGTCCAGATCGTGCTCGGGCGACCGTTCTACGAGAACGCCTACACGGCGCTCGTCAAGAACCGCACCGCGAACATGGACGTGCTGATCGCGCTCGGCTCCTCGACGGCGTATCTCTACTCGGTCGTTGTTCTTCTGGGAGTGCTCGCGGGGAGTCTCTACTTCGACACCGCCGCGCTGATCCTCGTGTTCATCACGCTCGGCAACTATCTCGAAGCCCGCTCGAAGGGCCAGGCCGGCGAGGCGCTCCAGCAGCTCCTCGAGATGGAGGCCGACACGGCGACCGTCGTCGACGAGGACGGCAACGAGGAGGAACTCCCCCTCGATGAGGTCGATGTCGGTGACCGGATGAAAGTCCGGCCCGGCGAGCAGATCCCGACCGACGGCGTGGTGGTCGACGGCCAGTCTGCGGTCGACGAGTCGATGGTCACCGGCGAGTCGGTACCCGTCGAGAAGGAAGAAGGCGATGAGGTGGTCGGCTCGACGATCAACGAGAACGGCGTCCTGGTAGTCGAGGCGACCAAGGTCGGCGCGGACACGGCGCTCCAGCAGATCGTTCAGACAGTAAAAGAAGCGCAGTCGCGCCAGCCCGACATCCAGAACCTCGCAGATCGCATCTCGGCGTACTTCGTCCCGATCGTGATCGCGAACGCGCTGCTCTGGGGGCTGGTCTGGTATCTGTTCCCCGCAGCGCTCGCCGGGTTCGTCGACGCGCTGCCGTTGTTGGGGCTCGTCGCGGGCGGTCCGGCGGTCGCCGGTGGCGGCGTGTCGGTGTTCGAGTTCTCGGTGGTCGTGTTCGCCTCCGCCGTCCTGATCGCGTGTCCGTGCGCGCTCGGGCTCGCAACCCCGGCGGCGACGATGGTCGGGACCTCCATCGGGGCGAAAAACGGCGTCCTGTTCAAGGGTGGCGACGTCCTCGAACGCGCGAAGGACGTCGATACGGTCGTGTTCGACAAGACGGGGACGCTCACGACGGGCGAAATGGAACTCACCGACGTGGTTCCACTCGATGGCGCTCGGACCGCCACCGACGGCGGGAACGGGACGGCCACCGACGGTGGCACGCAGACGGTCAGTAGCGGCACGGAACCCGCCACCGATGAAATCGACGAGGAGACCGTGCTCTGCGCCGCCGCGAGCGCCGAATCCGGCAGCGAACACCCGCTCGCACAGGCCATCGTCGAGGGTGCCGAGGAGCGCGGCATCGCTCTCGCCAACCCGACCGAGTTCGAGAACGTCCCGGGACACGGCGTTCGGGCGACGGTCGACGGTGACGAGGTGCTCGTCGGCAACCGCAAACTCATTCGGGACAACGACATCGACCCCGCACCTGCTGAGGACGAACTCGAACGGCTGGAGAGCGAGGGGAAGACCGCGATGCTCGTCGCCCGAGGCGGGAGCCTTCTCGGGCTCGTCGCCGACGCGGATACGGTGAAAGAGAGCGCGAAGGAGGCCGTTGGGGCGCTCCACGACCGCAATCTCGCGGTGCAGATGATCACCGGTGACAACGAGCGGACAGCCGGAGCGGTCGCCGAGGCGGTCGGGATCGATCCCGCGAACGTGCGTGCGGAGGTGCTCCCCGAAGACAAGGCCGACGCGGTCGAGGAGATCCAGTCATCGGGCAGTCGTGCGATGATGGTCGGTGACGGCGTGAACGACGCTCCCGCGCTCGCGACCGCCTACGTCGGGACCGCGATCGGCTCCGGTACTGACGTCGCGATCGAAGCCGCCGACGTCACCCTGATGCGCGACGATCCGCTCGACGTGGTGAAGGCGATCCGCATCAGTGACGGCACGCTCCAGAAGATCAAGCAGAACCTCTTCTGGGCGCTCGGGTACAACACCGCGATGATCCCGCTCGCGTCGCTCGGCCTGCTCCAGCCCGCACTCGCCGCCGCGGCGATGGCGTTCTCGTCGGTCTCAGTGCTGTCGAACAGCCTGCTGTTCCGGCGGTACACGCCGGACGAGGACTATCGCCTGCTGTACCGCTGGCGATAGTTCGAGGAGGCGTGTATCTCGAAGTGCCAGCGGCACTTCGGCGGTACACGCCGGACGAGGACTACGAGCTACTCGGCTTCCTCCGATAGCTGTGTGAGGATTTCCGGCGCTTCTGTGACGGACGAACAGGTGGTTTCTTGTATCCCTCACGCGATCGATGAGGCAGTATGCCCTACAGCTACGAGCCGCACTACTTCGAGGACTTGGACGTGGGCCAGACCTTCGAGAGCGCCGGACGAACGGTGACGGAGACCGATTTCGCGATGCACTCGATGTTCACCGGCGACTGGACCGAACTCCACACCAACAAGGAGTATTCCGAGGACGGCCCGTTCGGCGCGCGGATCGCCCAGGGGCCGATGACGTTCATCCTCTCCACGGGACTCTTCCAGCGGACGGGGATCGTCGAGCGCACGGTCGTAGCCTTCCTCGGCATGAACTACATGGATATTCCGAATCCGGTGTTCATCGGCGACACCGTGAGCGCCGACTTCGAGGTGACCGAGAAACGCGATCTCGACAGCCGCGACGACGCCGGCCTCGTGGTGATCGACAGCGAGATGACCAACCAGGACGGCGAGTCGGTGTTCGCCGGCGATATGAAGTTCCTGTTCAAGACCAGAGAATAACAAACCTTTGAAAGACAGCCACAGTTTCGAGTGTCGTGTTAACCGTAGCAGGGACACGACCTCGTGTAGATCTCACAGAGTGATATCGGTCTCCACAAACGTGTCTGATAGCATTTCTGAGACTCTTTTCCCCAAACGTCATCCTCAATTAGTGAAGGAAGATGACCAATATTCTTCATGAAATCTCCCCGCGTGAACACCACATATTCAGGGGCGAGAGGAGGTAGGAAGGCCACTTCTAACTGTAGTTTGGAGAGAAATCGATCCAAAACGCCAATAGTGTGATTGATTACAAATGCAATTGGGGGCCAGAATGGAGCAAGATCGTTTTCTAAGAAATCATCCTCGTTCCACACGTCAAATGTAGAAAAAGGTTCAAAATCGGACCTGACCGCATACCCCTCATCTGTGATGAAAATGAGTCTAACTGTTTCCCCATGATGCAAAATATTGTCTCTGAAATCCCTTATTTTGCTAAAAGTTTCTGCTTCATTCTCATAGAACTCTGCAATGGATGTGAGAAGACCATAATCCTTTTCCAAATTTTCTGATGAGACTGGCTGATCTCCATGTAGTGCAATACTTGAGAAACTCGTTGGGGGGAGTTGGTTGCCGCCATCTACGCCGATCAGGTTCCAAACATTTGCTATGATCTCTTGAAATAAGTCATACATACTTCTACATACGCTAAAGATATACTCTACTTCAGATGTTATCATGCGACTCCTGCCAGTGTTGTGTGCTTTTGGCAATTTTTCATACAACCCCAGCTTCGAAATCGAAGCACCCAAATTATGTATATCTTCAAATATGCGGCCAAGTGGTTCCAGAATTGAGTTGTAACACAGATACTGTGTGATCATATTATTAAATCTAAAGTATATATCATCTTGATGTTCTGGTCCCCGTCCAAAATAATGAGACTGTGCTGGATATCCTCTCAGACATTCGATTTTTCCTTCCTGTTCTACCCACATATACCAGTTACGAGGTTCATCCGCCCAATCAGGAATATATCCTTGATTTTCATCAGGGCAGTAGACAGGGTGCAAGGGGATATCTCTCCCGTGAATCTTGCTCGATATGTGGAATAGCTTGTGTAGACTGTCTTTGCGGATCACACCCGACACAATTTGAAGCTACGCTTATAATCTAATAAGACTAACGGGGATTCCGTTCTCAGAAGGTGATTAACACTACTCATCGATTTTTGTGTTTGGAGTGTAGTTCATATCTCCTCTTAAGGACAGAAGAAGACCTCTTATGTTAATATTATTAAATATAATCTCATCAAATCGTTACTTAAACCAAAACCCGACAGCGAATAGCAGCGCCAATCGAACGAGCACGGCTCCGACCTGGTTTACGGTCACGACGAATCCGAACGGTGAAAGTCCCCGCGGCGAGTCGGACTAGTAGTGGCAGTCCTCGCTCGATTGCTTGCGATGCTCGCCGTGGTGCTGGCCGGGACCGGGCTGCGCGCGATCGGGGTTCTCGATGATCGGCGGACTGGTCGGCTGAACGCGCTCGCGTACTACGTCGCGCTCCCGGCGCTGATCTTCACCGCGACGTACGACCAGTCGGTCGGCGACCTCCTCTCGCCGGCGCTGCTCGCGGGGCTGTTGGTCGTGCTGTTCGCGACGGCGGCGCTCGCGTGGCTCGTCCACCGGGATCGGTGGTCGCGGGCGCGCCGGAGCGTCGCGGTCGTCCAGTCGTACCACTCGAACCTCGGCTATCTCGGCCTCCCACTCGTCGCCGCGACGTTCGACGGCGAGGTGACCGCGATTGCGAGCGTGATCCTCGGGATCGTCTCGCTGGTCCAGGTTCCGCTCACGATCGTCGTGCTCGTCGGGATCAACGACGCCGACGCACAGGTGCGCGAGGAACTCCGTCAGATCGCGACGAACCCCGTGCTGGCGTCGCTGGTCGCCGGACTCGCCGTCGGAGAGATCGGCGTCGCGGTTCCATCGACCGTGGCGGCCGGTCTCGACGGCCTCGGTGCGCTCGCGCTCCCGCTTGCGTTGCTCTGTGTCGGTGCGTCGCTCGAACTCGATCTGCCGTCGGTCGACGCTGGTGCGACGCTCTCGGTCGTCGCGCTCAAGATCGCCGCGATGCCGGCGCTCGCGTGGATCGTCTTCTCCACGCTCGGCGTCGATCCCGCGGCGCTGACCGCGGGCGTGGTGATGTTCGGGACGCCGACCGCGGTCTCGACGTTCGTCTACACCACCGAGATCGGCGGTGACGAGGGGTTCGCGTCGCTCAACGTCTTCGTCACGACGGTCGCCTCGATCGGGAGCCTGTTCGTTCTCATCCACCTGATCGGGTAGTCCGGACGGACCCCAACCCTTACTGTTCGATCGCGTCACCTTCCGGTCGAATGCCATCGAACGACTCCCGCCGACAGTTCTTCGTCCGGGTCTCGGTCGTCGTGGCCGTCGCGACCCTGTTTCTCACCGCGAGCTTCGTCGGTCTGCTCGCCCTTCTCAACGGCGATCTGCGAGGGAGTTCCTCCCGTATCGCGTGGTATCTGACGATCGCTGCCGTCGCGTTCGTCGGCGTCATCATTCTCCTCGAAACCCAGGACGCCGCGGGAACGTCGATCATCACGACGGCTGCGATCGTGGCCGTGATCGTCTTCGTGCTCGTCTCGCTCGGTGTCGAAGGACTCCTCTATGCCGTCCGGAACCCGGCCGCAGTGTTCGTCTCACAGACCATTCTCTACTTCTTCGCGGCGGCGCTCATCGGCAGCGGGGTCGGCTACTGGGCGCTGCGCCACTGGCGGGAAGTCGTCGGCTAAGACGCGACGCTGTCGGCGGCCCGGCCAGCACGAACAGACGCGTTCACGGTCGGCAGCGAATCGCTCGCTTACCGATCGTCGCCAGCGAGTCGCCGACGGAGCAGGTACGATCCCAGCCGGAGGCGATAGCCGAGCGACCGAAGCAAGAACAGCGAGAGATCGCCGACTTCGGCGATGACTTCGCCGACGCCGGTGTGGTCCTCCGCGGTAGCCGGCGGGGTCGGCGGCGTCGGACGCTGGCGCGGCGACGACACGATGTCGTTCGGGATATCGATCACGCGTCTAGCCCGCGATCCGGTGTCCCTGCCGGTGGGATCGTCATTAGCGTCGCTGGCTGCGGGGTGGTCGGCTTGAGTAGCTCGAAGCTCGGCGACTTCGTTTTCGAGCGCACGATTCCGCTGTTGCTCTCGCTCGACCGCGGCTTCGAGCTCGGTCGAGTCCATGTTGTCGAGCGCTCGGTCGCCGTCGAGATCGGGTGACGCGGCGTCCACCGCCTCGTCGAGATCGGTGTTCGACGTCACCGTCGCCTGCTCGCCTGCCGCCGACTCGGCCCCCCAGTCCGAATCGGCACGGTTCGGTGCGTCGTGCTCCGGATCGACGTGTGCCGACTCGGGGTCGGTGTCGAGCGGCGATCCATCCGAGCGGAGTGCGTCGGCCGCGCCGCTTCCGGCCGGCGAGTCGTACGAATCGAGACCCGGCGTCGCGCCCGCGTCGTGGGTGGCTTTCCGCCGGAATCGGACGCGATCAACCGCATCGTCCCAGTCCGTGAGGAGGAACCCCTCGCCCGCGTCGAAGTCCTGAATCATGTCGGCGCGTTCCGAGCCGAGCACGTCACCCGCGATCGAGACGTCGTTCTTCCACGTCAAACGGTGCCAGACCAGCCAGTCACACTGGGTGATGAAGTCCTTGTCGACCGACGAGGGGCGCTGTGACATCCCGCAGATGCCGAACCCGCGCTTCCGGCCGCGCTTGCCGATCCGTTTCAGGAGTTTCGCGAGATCGGTGCCGCCGCCGGACTGCGGGAGGTACTCCTGCATCTCCTCGATCAGGAGCAAGAACGGCTTGCGCTCGCGTTTCTCCTTTCGAAAGAGGTGGGCAACCACGTCGTGGATCAGCGTTTCGGCCTCTTCGCCGTCGAAGTAGCCCGATACGTCGAGGATCACGGGCACGTTCTCGACGAGGGCGGCCTCGGCGATCGATTCGGCGTCGTCGGGCGCGACCTCGACGTCACAGAACTCGTCGGCACCGACGTGGAGCACCTCGAACCGTTCCTTCAGCCCGTAGTACTCGCCCTCGGTGTCGACGATCAGGAGGTTGTACCCGTCCGTGAGCAGCTGCTCGGTGATCACGCTCGCGGTGTTCGACTTTCCGCTTCCCGATTTCCCAGTGACAAATCCGCGCCCCGTGAGGATTTCGACGGTCGGGAGCGCCCTGCCGTCCTCGGTCACGACGATACGCTGTTCGCGCTCCTCTTGGGCCATTCGTGAGGATTGGTTCACGCCACCACGATAAAGATCCTGTGTCGACGGCGCGCCACCACGCCGGTCTGCCGAGGCCGACACACGTCGGGATCGACTCGCCGTAGCGGCGTGGGACGTGGGGTTCCGCAGCGTTCATACTGACTGGCCAGTTAGCGATTCGCAAGGAGATATCCTCTCGAAATGCTCGGAGCACTACGAGATCGGCTGTACGCTGCCGTGCTCCACTTCCCTGCGTTGCTGGCGCGGCTCGGCCTCGTCGACCGCGAGAAAGGGACCGAAGCGTTCGATCTCGCTGTCCCGGTGATGGTCTCAGGGGGATTTCGGACGCTGCTCCGAGTCACGGACTTCTTCATGGTGAGCCTCGCGCTCGGAAGCGCGGCGGTCGCCGGGCTCGAACTCGGCTTTCAGTACTACTTCATCGGCTTCGGGCTCGCGCTCGGGCTTTCGAGTGGGACGATCAGCGTCGTCTCGCGGTTCGTCGGGGCCGGCGAGGACGCGCGAGCGAACCTCGCCATCAAACAGTCGCTCTGGCTCGCGCTTTCGGTCACGATCCCGCTCACGCTCGTGACGTGGTTCGAGGCCGAGGCGATGGTCGGCCTGCTCACCGATGCCCCACAGACGATCGCCCTCGGCGGCACGTACCTCCGGATCGTGATGCTCTCGGTCTCCTTCCGGTTCTGGAGCATGATCGCCGCGCGGGCGCTCCAGGGCGCAGGCGACACCCGCACCCCGATGTACGTGCGCCTGCTCACGATCCCGGTCAACATCGTCCTGAACGCCGTCCTCATCTTCGGGGTCAGCGTGTTCCCCGCGCTCGGCGTCGCCGGCGCGGCGTGGGGTACGACGATCGCGAACGTCCTTGCGGGGGTGATCTTCTTCGTACTGCTTACTTCCGGGCGCTACTCCGTTCGGCTGCGGCTCGGGGGCACGCAGTGGTCGACCGACATCGCTCGGGAAGTGATCCGGGTCGGCTACCCGCTCGCCGGCCTCCAGCTGATCCGGACCTTTGGGAGATTCCCGTTCCTGTTCGTTCTCGCGAGCCTCGGCACGGGCGTGGTCGCCGCGTACGCGATCGCGCGGCGGGTCATGCTGCTCGCGATGATGCCGGCGTGGGGCTACTCCACCGCATCGAGCACGCTCGTGGGCCAGCACGTCGGCGCTGGCGACGCAGAGGAAGCGAACGACTACGCCTGGCAGACCCTCCGGATCGCGCTGCCGACACAGCTCCTGATCGCGGGCGTGCTCGTACTGTTCGCGCGCCCGATCGCACTGCTGTTCGCGACCGACACGCCCGGTCTCACAGTAGAATTCATTCGGGTGTTCGGGCTCGGCGTGATCGCGTTCAGCGTCTCACGGACGATGCGGGGCGGGCTCCGCGGCGCGGGCGACACCCGCTGGCCGCTCTACGGGACGCTGCTCGGCACCCTGGTTCGTCTGCCGATCGCGGCGCTCGCACTCCCGACGACGCTCACCATCACCGTCGTTGGTGTGTCGTTCGCGCCTGGTCTCGGCCTCGGCCTCGTTGCCGTCTACGTCGCGATGCTCGCGGATCTCTACCTCCGCGCGGGCGTCAACCTGTTCCGGTTCTGGACCGGGAAGTGGAAGACGATCGCGGCACGCTCCGGCGTCGGTGCCGGCAGTGACTGACGACTGGGTACTCGTGGCAGTGCTCGCATTCTGTACTCGGTGATCGAAAGTTCACGGCGTGTAACTGCAGCCATCGACGATCAGTCGGCCGTGTGATCGATCACCTCGTATCCGAGATCGGCGACGACCTGCTCAACGTAGCTTCCGGTCGTCGGGTGTGGCGTGGCGAACGCGACCACGCCCGTCTCGTGATCGGCTGTCACGTCCGTGACGTCGCCGACCGCGCCCACCTTGTCTTCGACGATCGCTTCACATCCCGCACACGTCATCCCGTCGACGTCGATTCGGTGACGCATAGTCTGTGATACCCACGGAGGCGGCTTAAGCTACCAACAATCTGAGAAAAAATGGATCGGACCGATCACACGTCGACGATGGTCGGTCGACGGTTCAGCCGCGCGTTTCGACCGGTGCTTCGCCGGCGTTCCGTCGTTTTTGGATGATCCCTTCGGAGGGTGACGACGGTTCCAGGTAGATTCAATCGAGATCGTGACCGCAGTGGGGGCACTGGTCAGGGCCGGGATCGGTGTCGGCGTCGTCCGCGATGAACCCCGAAGCGAGGATACTGGCGGGGAGCGCGACGAGGCCGGTGCCGAGCACCGCGACCGTCGCGCCGAGGAGTTTCCCGAGCGGCGTCACGGGGTAGACATCGCCGTAGCCGACCGTCGTCAGGGTCACGACGCCCCACCACAGCGCCGCCGGAATGCTCGAAAACGCCTCGGGCTGGGCGTCGTGCTCGACGAAGTACATCAGGCTCGATGCCAGCGTGAGGAGGAGACTCGTCCCGGCGATCGCGACGATCAGATCGCCGGTTTTCCGCTTCACCACCCGTTCGAACCGCGCCACCGACCGTGAGTATCGCGCGAGCTTGAACAGCCGGAGGAACCGGAAGAGCCTGAGCGCGCGGAGCACCCGGAGGTCCGAGACGAACACGACGGTGCCGAGATAGAAGGGTGCGACGGCGAGCAAGTCGATCACGACCGCGGGCCGCGTCATGAATCGCAGGCGGCCGAAAACCGGATGGTCGTCCTTCTCGGTCGCCGTCGCGGACCAGACTCGGAGGACGTACTCGGCGGTGAACACGCCGACCGAGACCAGTTCGAAGGTATAGAAAACGGCCTGGTAGCGGGTGAACAGCGGATCGACCGTACCACAGACGACGGCGACGACGTTGCAGACGATGAGCCCCGCGATCAGCCAGTCGACGGCCTGTGCGGCCGGTCCTCCCTTGCCGACCGTCAACAGGAGATGTGTCGAGCGCTTTGCGTCTCGATACCGCGCTCGAAGGTGACGTAACATCGATGAGACTGAAAGCTCGGCAAACGTCGACGTCGCTGCGTGTTTTCGGTTACGCCCGATGCATTCTCGTGGTCTCGAAACGGGTGTTACGGACCGAACTCCTCCTTGTGATCCTGATAGAGGATGCCCGTGAACAGGGCGAACGGGACCAACCCGAGCACGGCCAATCCCAGTCCGGCCCCGAGGAGTGCCGGGACGTTCGCATACCGGATGAAGTACACCAGCACGCTGATTCCGGCCCCGATGAACGCGACGACGCTCGTGATCGCCAACCCGAAGCTCCACTTCCGCATCCGCCATCCGAGGTTCTCCGAGCGCCGGAGCATCTGGATCAGGACCGCGATCGGCGGGATCGTCAGCGCCACCAGCTGGAGGAGGTTCAGCGCGACCTCTTCACTCACCGGCCGCCTCCAAAACCGATGATCGGCCGCCGTTCGATCGTGCGTCGTCGCTCTCGGACCGTCCGGATGTGTTTGGTTCGTGCATGTGTCGTGTTCAGCGTTCGATGATCGTTCCGTCCTCGCCGACCGCGACGTCGGTGGCTCCGAGCGCGATCCCCCAGAGGTCGGATTCAGTCGGGGAGTCGATGCCGCGCCAGCCTCGGCCGGGCGTTCGTTCGATGACCGCTCCACTCTCGCCCACCGCAACTGCGCGCGTTCCGTCATCGTGGCTCGCAGCGTGTTCGTCGCTGGCGAGGCCGTGAATCGCCGCCTCGCCGACCGAGAGCGGTGTCCAGTTGCCGCACGCGCGGTCGTAGCGATAGAGCATGCCGTCACCGCCGCCGACGAGCAGTGTCCCGTCCGCGGTGCACATTCCGTAGAAGTTGACCTGCGCGCAGTCGATCCCGATCTGGGCCCACTCCTCGTCGGCGGTTGCGAAGACGCCACCGCTGGTGTCGGCGGCGTAGCAGGCAGTCGCGTCGGCAGCAAGTGTGGCGATCGTCGAGCCACCACCGGGTTCGGTGACTGCACCGTACTGCGGACAGCCGCGGTCGTCGAACCCGATCGGGAGCAGTTCCCCCGACCCGTTCGCGACGCAGAGGCGCTCGTCGTCGGGTGTGCCGGCGACCGCGATCGCCTCCCACGTGCTCGTCTTCTCCATCGGGGCGGTGTAGTCGTACTTCCGGCCGGAGGTGGTGTCGTACATCCCGAGCGCGCCGCTGTCGCCCGCGAACCAGCACCGCTCGCGGTCGGGCGTGACCGCGGCGCAGGTGAGCCGGTTGCGCTTGGTCGCTGGCCCGGCCCCGATCACCGTCGTCCATCCAGCCTCGTCGCGTGCGAGAACTACCCCGTCCTCGCCGACCGCGTACGGGCCGCGGACGGTTTCGACGACGCCGAGAAGCGTCTTGTCGGTCGGTGAATCGATCGCTCGCCACTCGGTGCGGTCCCTGTGATTCGTCGTTTCGGTCATGGTGTGCAGTAATCGGTGTGGGTCGGGAGCAGCGCCACCAGTCTCACTGAAACCCGCCGAGCAGGAGGACGGAGAGGCCGTTCGTCATCACGAGTGCGATCGCCCACGCGACGACGCCGACCCCGACCGCTGTCGGGGGGCGCGCATCGGTCCGGTGGCCGACGACGCCGACCCACGCCGCGGCCGGCAGGATCGCTCCCAGGAGGGGGATCCAGCCGAACAGCAGCGCCACGACGACGGCGAGCACCGCGCCGACCGCTGCGGTGGCGAACGACTCTTCGCCGGTGGGCGTCGCCCCCCCTGCCCCCAGCGGGACACCGACGTAGATCGTGAGCCCGCCAACGAGGACCCCGACGACGAGGTTCACCAGCGCACCGAGGAGTCCGGCGATCATCGGTCGAGGAGCTTCGTGTGCGCCGTGGTCGTTTCGAGGTCGTCGACGTCGAACGTGGCGGCGTGGAACAGCTCGCCATCGGCCGAGAGCAGCATGACGAGGTGGACCTGGCTCTCGGGGTCGGGATCGGGGAGGACGTACAGCTCGTAGAAGTCCTCCGTGCCGTGCTCGCCGACGGTGGCTTCGAGATTGCCGGCAAGCAGGTCGTTCAGGTCGGCCAACAGGCCGTCGTCACACGTGATGTCGGGCGATCCACTCGTCCCCGCGCCCGCGTCCGTTCTTCCTTCGTGGCTCGGATCGGTGTGGTTACTGCTCATGATCGTTGGCCCCCAGTTCAGGCTGCCTCACCAGGGCCATCGAGAAGACACCACTCGCTCCACGCGGTGTGGGCTTCGAGGTACTCCCGTGCCGCCGCGCTCGCGCGGTAGGCGTTCGTCCGCCCGTCGACCGGACGCTTCTCGACCAGGCCCTCGTCGACGAGTTCGCGGAGGTTCTGGTAGAGCCGACCGTGGTTGATCTCCTCGTCGTATGCCTCGCGGAGCTCGCGCTTGATCTCCACGCCATTCGGATTCGTCCCGTCGAGGCTGACGACGACGAACAGCACGTCGCGCTGGAACCCCGTCAGTTCGGCGAGGGGCTGTGGTTCGTCCGGAAGGTCGGGTGCCGGTTCGTCGGTATCGCTGGTGGTGTCGTACACGGACATGGCAATCACGACGGCTCGCGCCGTCGACGCCGCGACCGGGACTCGAACCCGGCGGTCGGCCTGGCTACCGAACACGGTGGAATCGCTGCTACGCACGCTTGTCATCCGCAGTTGTCGCCGCCGAATCGGGACGGGATTCGGCCTCTTCCAGACGCTGCTCGAACCGCTGCCACTCCCGGGTGAACGCCCCGCTTGCCTTCAGGTTCCAGATGTCGGCGGTCTCGACGATTCGTCCTGTGCGCCACGAAACCAATATATTCCACAGCCAGAGCACCTGACCGAACCCGATCAGGTACGCCCCGAGAGTGGCGAGCTGCTGGGTGGTGGCGAACCGGACAGGATAGGACGCCATCCGTCGCGGCAGCCCGCCCATCCCGGCGACCAGCATGGCGAGGAAAGCGATCACCACCCCGATCGTCGTCAGCCAGAAATGCGCACGGGCGAGGCCGGGATCGAACAGCCGGCCCGTCAGGAGCGGGAACCAGTAATAACACGCCGCGAACAGCGCGAACACCACCATCCCGACGAGCACGAAGTGGAAGTGACCGACGACGTAGTACGTGCCGTGATACAGCAGATCGACGGGCACCGAAGCCAGGAACACACCGGTGACGCCGCCGATGATGAAGTTCCCGATCGCGCCGACACAGAACAGCATCGGTGCGGTCAATCGGATCGTGCCGCCCCACATGGTGGCGATCCAGTTGAACGTCTTGACCGCGCTCGGCAGCGCGATCGCGAGCGAGACCGCCATGAAGCTCGCTCGGAGCCGGGGATCGATCCCGGTCGTGAACATGTGATGAGCCCACACACCGAAGGCGAGCACCCCGATCGCCAGCGTCGAGTAGACCACGAACTGGAAACCGAACAGCTTCCGCCCGGTGAACTTCGGGATGATGTGGCTGAGCAGGCCCATCGGCGGGAGCGCGAGGATGTACACCTCGGGATGGCCGAAGAACCAGAACAGATGCTGCCAGAGGAGCGGGCCGCCCGCTTCGACCGCGAAGAAGGTCGTCCCGAGGTTGCGATCGAGCAGCAACATGACGACCGCGCTCCCGAGCACCGGAAACGCGAACAGGACGAGCCCGCTCGTGGTGAGCACCGTCCACGAAAAGATGTCCAGCCTGTGCCACCCGACCAAATCGGCGCGCTCGGTGACGATCGTCACGACGAAGTTGCCCGCACTCAGGAGCGTGCTGACGCCGCTCAAGTGGAGCCCGAGCAACACGAGATCGAGATCGACGTTCGGGGCGCGTCGCGACAGCGGCGGGTAGAGCGTCCAGCCGGTCGCCGGTGGGTGAATGTCGGCGATGCCGAGCAGATCGGCGACGATGCCGGCGCGCATGAGGACGAACGCCGCGGGGAGCAGCCAGAACGCGGTCGCGTTGACCCGCGGGAACGCCATGTCGTCAGCGCCGATCAGCGACGGCACCACGTAGTTCGCCAGTCCAAAGGCGACCGGGGTCGCGAAGAGAAAGAGCATCGTCAGGCCGTGGGTGGTGAACAGCTCGTTGTAGGTCTCGGGCCCCCAGACGTCGGCCGACGGGGTGAGGAGCCCGGTTCTGAGCAACATCGCGTCGAAGCCACCGAGCAGCCCGGCTGTGGTCCCGAAAACGAGATACAGCAGCCCGATATCCTCGTGATCGACGGTGGTAACCCACCTGAGCGCACCGCGAAGTTTCTCGCGGTCGTCGGTCGTTCGGTCGGTGGGTGGTCCTGCCATACTGAACGCTCGTTATCCGGTGTCGGTGGATTCGCCACCGAGTCGCGTCACGCCCACGAGGAGTTCACGGACGCCGACCGCGCCGACGACCGTCGCGAGACCGAACGCGAGCGTCGGGCTCACGGCGTACAGCACGCCACCGACGAGAGCGCTCGGAACGCGCAACGCGGCCCGTACCGTTCGGTAGCCGCGACGATCGTCCGAGATGTCGTTCGCGGCGCCAGTCTCCGTCGTCGTGTCATCCCCCGTTGTGATCGAATCGACGAACGCATGGCGGGTCGGGAGACCTGCACGATACAGCCCGAACGCCGCGAACAGACCGGCGACGATGGCCGCGTTCGCGGGCGCGCTGACCAGCGCGATCGGAAACAACGCTCCGACGAGGAGAGTGCCGGCGACGACGCGCTCGCGGCCGATTCGACTGGTGAGCCGCGTCAGCGGTCCGGTGGCAACGAGTGCGACGCTCATCTCGGCGATCAGACACACACTGAAGAACGCGTCGGGCCGGAGCCGGTGGCCGAACAGCGTGACGTCGATTTTGAGCACGCTCGTGACGGTGATCACAAGAAACACCGAGACCATCCCGACCGCGAACTCCACGAGCGCGTCGCCGACGAGGGGCTGGCGGACCGATCGCGGCAGCGAGCGCAGCGAATCGAGCGCGGATCGGATCGGCTCGTCACGGATAGCGATCCATCCGTCTTCCATCGTTTCGTCGTCCGCCGTCTCGCCGTCGGTCACACCGTCGGAGCGACCGTTCTCCGTCGTCGAATTCGCGCTCGCAGCCGGAATCTCGTCCTCGTCGAGCACCGCGAGGAGCACGGTCGTCGTCAGTCCGATCGCGGCCGCGAGGCCGAGCACGACCTGGATCGCCGTGATCGCTGGCGAGATCAGGGTCAGAAAGCCGACGGCGATCGGCAGGCCGGCGAGCAGCGCGACGTACCGTGGCGTCCGCGCGTGGCGAATCACCTGCGGGACGCGATCACGGATCCGCTGTGGAACCACGCCGATCGTGGCGGCGGTCTCCGGCCCGACGGCCTGCCACGACTCGATCAGCGCGAGGCCGACGAACACCAGCGCCACGGAGCGCAGACCGTCAGTCGGGCCGAGCTGCGGCGCGACCAGCCAGCAGACCACCCCGAGCGAGGCGAGAGCCCCCACGACGGGGGCCGCGCTCGAACCCAGCTGCTCGGCCACCGAGCCGAGACGGGGGACGGTCACCGCGAGCAGGGTTGCGCTACTCCCGAACAGACCGATGACGATCGGTCCGTTGCCGAGCAGTCGGAGGTACTCCGGGGCGTATCGGATCGCGGTGTAGAGTGCAACGTTGAACGCGACGACTGCCACCGACGCCGCAGCGTCGCCAGCCACGTTTCCCTCGAAAACGCTGGCGTCGGTCCGGGGTGCGGTGGTACTGTCGCTCGTCATCGGTGGTTCGTGCGGGAGTGAGAGAGCATTCTGTGAGAATCGGTCGCGATGGTCGAAGTACCGTTCGCGATCGTGAGGTCGTCAGGAACGTCCGGCGATCAGTCGGGTTGCTCGAACGCGTCCCTGAGACGTTCGATTGCGTCGTGAACGGTTTCGCGGAGCTGTGCAAGCGATGGGTATTCAGTGTCGTTCGTCATTGTCGTGTGTCGGTGAAGTGGGTGGTCGGTGTTCGGTACGTCCGGCTGCAGATCGGTCGGCGAACGTCGTCCTACCGGAGGTTTCGCCCCTCCGTGTAGAGTGTCGAGCAGGCGGCGCGCACGGCTCCGAGCGCCATCCGGAACGCGCCGCCGATGGTCACGATCCCCGCGCCGATCGAACGCACGCCCGCACCGAGCGTCCGGCCCGCGTCGCCGAGGTCGGCGAGAAACGCGCCGGCCGTCTGCACGAGGAGATCGGTCGCGTCGAGTACCGTCTCGAACCCGCGCCACGCGGTTCGGGGGAGCCCACGGACTGCCCTCGCCATCCGTTCGGGACCGTAGGTGACGTACACCTGCGCGAGGAACACCGGGGTGAGCACGAGATTCAGCGTCGTGGTGTACCCGCCCGAGAGCGTGCCGCCGACCTCGGTTCGTGGCGGGACGAGTCCGAGCCCGCCGAGGAGGTAGTGAGCGGCCACGCCCGCGACGACCGCCGCGACGAACAGCGAGGCGAACAGCACGGCGGCCATCCGCGCCCCGTAGTACCGCCGGTAGGTCCGCACCAGCGGCGGGATGATGAGGTCGGCGTAGATGAACGCGAGCACGCTCCCGAACGGGAGTCCGTTGGTCCAGAGCACGAGCGCGAACGGCACGTTGCCGACCGAGCACATGAACGTCACCACGCCGATGACGACCGCGATCACCGTGTCGAACACCACGGGTTGAAGCCCGGTCTCGGCACCGAACAGCGCCGCCCACCACGCCTCGGGGACGAACGCGCCGATCAGCCCCGCGAGAACGAACCCGAACGCGATGTCCTCCCAGAGCATCTCCCAGTCCTTCACCGTCTTCTTACAGGCGGCGTCCCAGCCGTCGACGGTGAACAACTTCTCGGTCCACGAGACTGCTGAACCTCCCGTCTCGCCGTGCTGGCTCTCGTAGGCACGCCGACAGCCACCACAGCAGAAGTACTTCGTTCCGCCGGTGGTTTCGGCGGCGATCGTCTCCTCGTCGGTCGGATCGGCCTCCATCCCGCAGGCGTCGCAACTCGTCTCCTCGACGTCGTGGAGATGCTCGCGCGCGGCGTCGAACCAGCGCTGGGGGACGACGTTTCGGAAGATCACGGCGAGCACGCAGATCGCGATCACGCCGCCGAGATACTCGCCGACCACGAACTCCCAGCCCAGCAGGACCCACATCACGAGCCCGAGCTCGATCACGAGGTCGGTGCTCGCGAACAGGAAAGCTCCGAGGCTCGCGACGCCCGACGCACCCTTCTTGAACAACGATTTGCTCGTCCCGGCCGCGGAGTACGAACAGCTCGACGAGGCCGCCCCGAACGCCGAACCGAGCGCGACCTCGCGCCAGCCGTCGTCGCCGAGCAGTCGGGTCATCCGCTCCTCGCTCACGAACACCTCGACTACGCCCGAGAGGGTGAACCCGAGCACGAGTGCCCACCACGTCTCCCAGGTCATCCGGGCGACGAGGCGGAGCGCATCGGCGAACGAAGCAGTGACTGACATGATCGTGGCTATGGTTCGATGAGTCCCAAGTCGTCGAGGTGTTGTCTCGGTGTTCGCAGCGGTTCGGCCGAGGCCTGAACACGCCCGAGGCTCGGGAGGATCAGTCGACAGGAACGGGCCGAACCCGCTCGAAGCGGTTCCGTCTCGCCGTAGAAACTACTGGCCATCGTCCCGGGGCTCATCCACGTCCGGTTCCCGGACGCGTCACCCCAGGTGGGCGTGCATGCTTCCGTATATTCTACGGTGTAATAAATCATTCCCTCTGTGAGATTATCTGTCCTATCGAGTTTATTCGGGATCGACGGTACCGATCGGTCGCGCGGTTCCATCGGTTCGGCCGCCGTCATCACTGGAAGTTCTCGAGGATCGTACCGTCGGCCCCCACGGCGACGTCGGAGTACTCGACCGTACCGAGCGCGACGCCGTGAAGCGTCTTCGACACGGATGTATCGGCCGCCGACCACTCGTTGCCGTCGACGGTGACGACCGTCCCGCCGGGGCCGACCGCGGCTCCGCGGCCGTCCCGTCGATCGACCGCGTGGAGCGCGTTCTCGACCGACGCGACCGAGATCCAGTTGAACCCGTTGTAGAGGAAGATCGATCCGTCGTCGGCGACGGCTGTCACGGTGTCGGCGTCGAGGGTCGCGACGTCGTGAATACCGGCACTCACGTCGTCGATTCCGATCGAGCGCCACCCGCCGTCGGATCGCTTTCGGGAGACGTTACCGTTGGTGTCACAGAGATAGCCGGTCGATCCCCGCATGGTAATGGCGTTGACGCTGTCGCCGTCGGTGGGTTTCGTGACCTCGCTCCACTGGATGGTTCCCTGCTGGTTGCGGCCAACGAGGAGTTCGCCGGAGCCATTGATAAGCGAGATTCGCTCAACGCCAGCTTGGCCGACGACCGCGACGTCCGCCCACGAACTCGTCTTCTCCTTCGGGGCCGAGCGGTCGGTCAGTTCGTCGTCCGCGACATCGTAGTAGCCCGCCGCGCCGCTGTCGCCGCACACCCATACGCGCTCGCCGTCGTTCGTGACGGCCGCGCCGGTGAGTCCGTTGCTCGCTCCACCCGGCCCGCTCTCGACGACAGTCTCCCAGTCGTCGTCGCTCCGGGCGAGCACACGGCCGCTCTCGCCGGCTGCGACGGGGCCCTCAGTCGAGAACACCACGTCGTGGAGCGCCTTCCCGGTCGGCGAGTCGACGCGCTGCCAGCCGTGGGCCGCCGTCGAGTTGCCCGTCAGACAACCAGCGAGTCCAACTGTGACCGCGCTCCCCGCGAACGCGAGCACGCTCCGTCTGGAGCAGCGGCGCGTCCGGGTCGGCGTGGTCGAGTCATCGTGCGTCATCGATACACCCCCGACTCACCACTCCTCCTGGCGATAGTCCGGCGTCTCACCGCGCGGCGTGAACGCGCCGGGCGACGCCGTGCGCTTCGCGATCGTGGCGATCCGGAGGATAAAGGAGAACAGCACGGCGAACGGGGCGAACGCGACCGCGAGCGCCATACTCACGAACACCACCATCCCGGGACCGTGACCGCTCGGCGGTGCGCCGTCGGCGAAGATCAGAATGAGGAACGCCGAGACCAGAAACGCACTGAGGCCGGAATACACGATGAGCCGCGAGAGTCGTGCGAGCTCCTGTTGGATGTACAGCGCCTTGTAGTACTGTCTGAGAATCGACAGTCCACGGTACATCTCGCGGAGATCGTCGAGGAGGGTGTCCGCACGTGCAGTGAGCGCGTCGGCGGACTCACTCTGGATGCGTCGCGCGGCGTTGATGTTCTCGGCGTAGCCATCGCCCATCATCGGCAGCAACACGTCGATGAGTGGGAGGTTTTCCTCGTCGGCTCGGGCTGTGAGCTGCTCGACCTGTCCGATCACCCCCTCGACGTACTCGTCGACCCGTTCGCGCAACCCCGCGTCGCCGCTCTCGACCCCTGCCTCGCGCAGCGACTCCGCCTCCCGCGACAGCACCCGGGCGGCGACCGCGAGGAAGGCCCCCGGATCGGTCGGGCTCACGGCTACGTCGGGAAGGCGTTCCTCGACCGTCCCCCGGAACGCCCGGACGCTCTCGATGCGCTCGCGCAGCCGATCGGGCGTGCCGAACAGTTCGGAGATCGTGAGCTGGTTGACCGCGACCACTATCGGCACGAACGAGAACAGCCCCGAGATGATCCCGCCGAACAGGCTCGTGACGAACCCCGCCTTGGCGATCCCAACGACGTCGGTGAGGCCACCGATCAGCGCCACGACGAACACGCTCGCCACGAGCCCGCCGACGATCGCCCAGCGGTTGCCTTCGAGTAGGAGCCATCTCCGTGCGCCGATTCGACGTTCGCGGTCGGTGAGATACGTGATCGCGATCCGGCCGCCGGCGACCAGCAACCGGCCGACGATCCAGACGAACCGCACGACGAACGCCACCACCGGCCGAAGTGCCGGCACGATGGTCCCGAGGACGCCGTCGGTGCTGTCGTCGCTCGGTTCGGTGTCGATCGATTCGTTGTTATCGGTTGGTTCGGCGTCGCCGGTCGGTTCGTTGCCGTCGCTGTCGTCGGTTTCGTCAGGCACAGTGTCATCGGTCATGGTTACAGGAGCAGTCCGGCGAGGCCGGCTAGCGTGCCGGTCGCGAGATGCGCGAGGAAGGTCGCGAGCACGATCACCGCGGTCGCGAGCACGATCACCCGCCGCAGCATCGTGCTCCGGGCTTTCCGGAGCTCCGACCAGCTCTGTGGGTGGTAGCCGAGATACCAGAGGCAGATGATCGCGGCGAGGTTGATCGAGAGGATGTTGAGGAGGACGACGGCGGCGGAGCCGAGAACGGCGGTCGGTCGTCCCCACGCGATCCCGACGCCGACGACCCCGAGCGGCGGGATCACGGCGGCGGCGATCATCACCCCCACGAGCCCGATGGTCGCGCTGGTCGAGAGGCTGATCGCGCCCGCAAAGCCCGCGCTCAGCGCGATCACCACTAGCAGGAAGCTCGGCGCGGTGTGGTTGCTGAGCTGGAGCACCCGATCGACGTTCAATCCCGTGGGAATGAACTGGGTCGAGCGGATCAAGAGGGCAAATCCGACCGCGCTGGCGATCGCCACCACCCCGCCGATCGCTTGGAACTTCAGGCTCCGAGCAAAGAGTTTCTGGTCGTCGATGACCGTCGCCACGCTGGTCGCCATCGGCGGCCCGATCAGCGGTGCGATCACCATCGAGCCGACCAACACGGCAGTCGATTCGAGCATCACCCCCGCTGTGGCGACCACCGCGCTGATCGCGGTCATCAGCGAGTAGATCACGAGGTCGGGGATGAGATCGGCCGCCTTCGAGTGGAGCTCGCTCCGTGAGATCCCCTGATGGCCGAGCCCTTCGACCTGCTTGTAGAGGTCGTCTGACTCGCCCAGTCGATCCGAGGTGATCGTCTCGGGCTCGACCACGACGGTGTACATGTCCTCGCCGAGATCGAGCGCCGCGAGCTCGTTCTGGATCGGTTCGACGGTGTGTGACGGCAGCGGGAACGAGATCGTTGCCGACGTATCAGGATCGTCGGTGTGGTCGGAGACCGTGTAGTCGAGATCGTTCGCGTCGAGCACGTCGAGCACCGTCTCGCGGGTGCTTTCGGACATCGTGATGATCTCGACCAGCCGCATGTCCTTGCGGGCCATCTCAGCCCACACCTCCACGTTGCGGGCGATGCGTCGAGACGAGTTCGATAGCGATCCAACCTGTCAGGGACGTCGGTTGACGGTCGACGTCCGTTCGAGCGTATCGGTGGGTCGTTTCCATTTCAGCGAGAGCTATCGGTGATGAGTCCAGCAGTCGAGAACGTCGAAACGATGGCCGCTATCGAACGGCGGGCGGCACATCGCTCTCGTGGTCGTCGCGGTCGCAAGCGGTTCGTCGTCGATACCACCAGCATACCAAGAGCAGCGTCGTGATCATCGATAACGAAACGGGACGCCGGTCGGGTCACGTCCGCGAGTACCCTCGCCTTCGGTCAGCACCGTCGGTCGATCGGCGGTCCGCTGTGATCGAAACCCGGCGGCTGCGAGGCTGTCGGCCGCGGAGGTCATCCACGCCCGCCGTGGGCGCGTCGTCCGGCGTCGCTCCGTGACCGACGATCGATCGCCGGCGGAGAAAAGGACACCAGATCGTACAGCACGGTAGTCTGTGCTGCCGGAGAGCGCTGCCGTCGTCGCTCGTCGGGGCGACTGTTCCCCGTTACCGACCACCGGATCGGCGTGCGATCGCGGCGCTCAGTTGACTTCGGGTTCGTGTCGCGGCGCTGGTTCGGGCTCGGGTCCGGTCCCGCCGATGAGCGATCTCGCGGCTTCGAGCGCCTCCAGCCGGTCGCCGATCTCCGCGAGGAGATCCGCGCGTCGGGCGCGGAGTCGCGCCTCACTGTATCCCGCCTCCGACTCGGCCGACTCGTCGAGGAGTTCGACGAATTCGGCGAACAGTTCGCGCTCGGCGAGGTCTTCCGGTGGTGTTTCGCGGATTCCCATCGGTAGCTACCACCGCGTCCGCCGACAACTTCGGTTTTTCTAGTCATAGACTAGAGAAATTGTGTGTCGTGACACGTGGCTGCCGAGGCGATGGGAGCGCTTCGGGCGAACGCTGCCGTCACGAAGACGGAGTCAACAGCGGGTGTGCGCCGTGAGCAGGCCTGAAAGCGAGCGCTGACGGTCGTCAAAACTGGAGGAGGTCGGCGGGCGCAACGGCTTCGTCGAACGCACGGGCGTGCAGATCGGCGATCGTTTCCCTGATTGCGGACAGTTGGTCGATACCGGTGCCACAGTCGGTCACACAGCGAGCGGTCACGTCGTCGGCGTACTCCTCGTAGCGGAGTCGGCCGTGACAGTGTGGACACCGCGGTTCGGCGTGGGCGTGCATCCAGTCGACGTCGTAGCCGGCCGCAGCCAGCCGCTTTTGGAGGGCGTACCAGACGTGAACGTCCCACGATTCGGTGCCCTCGGCGGTTCGTTTGAGCCGCGCGAGTGCGAGCGCCGCCTTCCGGTAGAGCGCGTCGTCGGTCGGGTGATGGGTGGCGTGACACCGTCGAAACCGGTTGAACAGCGCGGCCTTCGACGATCGAGCCGCGCCAGTGGTGAACTCGCCTGCCGTCGCGGACGCCAGCGACTGCTCGTCGGCGGTGACGACGCGCCGTGGCCGTCCCTGGTCGTCGTACTGTTGCTCGTCGGAAAGCGATGCCCCGGTCTTCGGACAAAACGCGTCTTCCCCAATCATGGTTGTACTCACTACTGATCGAAAGAAACCGCTGCAGCCCGGCGGGACGCAGTATCCCAGCCGTGTTCACAGCGAAAAGTCGTGGCCTGAGCTTGTATCGAGCCGCGGTGATTGTTCGCGCTCGATGGCTCGTCTGATTTCCCTCGCAACGCCGTGGTGCGCCCGATGAATCCACGCACGACCCCGTGCTGGTCGGTGGGACGTCATCCGCGCCCCGACGGGAGCGCGTCGTCCGGCTCGGGCATGCGATAAATCCGTAGAATACTCCGGGCAAAAAACGTTTCGTCGATGTCGTCTACCGGAGAATCGTACCGAACAGCCGGTTCGCACGGGTCGAAACCAGTTCGTTGGCGGGTGATCGAGGGGGCCACAAGCGAGGACGCTCGGCGTTCCCTTCGTCGAATTTTCGAGCACACCTACGATCGTGGGTTGGAGCCGCCGACACGTCAGCGCCGACGAGATCGGGTTTCGATCGTGTCCCGAACGGTGCTCGGAATCCGCGATCGTCGCTGTAGAACGATAGACGAACTTTCCACAACGTGTCGTCCCGTTAAGTTGTTGGTAGACCTCTCGCCGAACGCGCATGGTGGAATACACCTTCCAAGTAGCCGATATGAACTGCCGAGGCTGTGAAAACATGCTCCGAGAAGGGGTTACCAGCTTGCAAGGCATCGCGACCGTCGAGACTGACTCGCCAACGAACACGCTCGTCGCGCGCGGCGAGTCGGGGATGGAAGACCGCGTTCGGCAGGCGATCGCCGAGCACGGCTACAGCGTCGCGGAGTAGCCGGAGCCGCGCTGTTCGAACAGGAATCAGCAGTTCGTTCACTATCCAATCATGAGTGTCAGTACCGAAATCGCGGACAGGGTGAAGAACGGCGTCGGCCAGTTCGAGATCGATTTCGACCGCACGACCACGACCGTGGTCGCCATGATCGGCCTCGACGTGCTCTGGTGGGTCATGCTGTACAACGGGAACGTCCCGATGCCGGGGATGACGTGGCTGATGGAGCAGGCCATCCCGATGGCTACGCCGGGGGCGATGGAACTCGGTGTTTTCCACGTCGGAACGCTCGGTGCGATCGTGGGGTACGTCTCGATGTGGGGCGTGATGATGTGGGCGATGATGCACCCCGCAATGCTCCGATTCACTCGGGAGTACGCCGCTGCGTACCAGGGGTCAGCGGTCGGGGCGACGACGGCGGTGACGGCGTTTCTCGCGAGCTATCACCTCGTCTGGGCGCTCTCCGGCGTGATCCCGCTCGGGTTCCACGCGATACTGCCGGGTGGGATCTACGGGTTCACGCAAGCACACACCCACCTCGTCATCGGCGGCGTGCTCGTGCTCACCGGTCTGTACCAGCTCTCGTCGTTCAAGCGGTGTCGACTTCGGGCGTGCTGTGCGCGTATCGACCCGCACAGTCAGGGCGTCATGGTGGCGTTGAAGAAGGGGTTCGATCACGGGATCAGCTGCGTGTTGATCTGTCTCGGCCCCTTCTTCCTGCTCATGCCGTTTTTCGGCGAGATGAACTTCTTCTGGATGGTCGCACTCACCGGCCTTGCCACCATCGAACGCCTGCCCGACTGGGGACGTGAGCTGGCGATCGCGACGGGGATCGTCGCCTTGCTGGCCGGAGTGGGTGTGCTTGTCCTCCAGCCGGATCTTCCGATCGCGTTCACCATGTCGATGTGAGATGAACGGGATTCACGAACGACCGATCGTGCGGATTGTGGTGGGCGGGATCGCTACTGGATTGTTCGTCCTGTTCGGGTTCGCTGCGGTCGGCTATCTGCTGTCGGGCGACGCGTTCGGCGTAGTGACGCTGAACGTCGGTCTCGCGGTGGTCACCGGCGCGCTTGCTTGCCACGAGTTTCGCGCGTTCGATCGCTGTTGCAACCGATAGCATCAGCCGTCCCTCCGCTTCGCTGGCGATCGCTTCCCCGACTGCCGAAACGGCGCTGCTACGAGCAGCGTTCGTGGGTAGCGGCCCGATGTCGGACACACCGAGCCTGCGGTGGCGAACCCGAAGGGACAAGACGCTGGCTACCGTCCCGTCGGCCATGTTCGGAGGAGGCGGCGGGATGAACCCGCGCAAGCTGAATCAGATGATGGAACAGATGGGCATCGATATCGAGGAGCTCGATGCCGAAGAGATCGTGATCCGCACCGGCGACGAGGAGCTCGTCTTCGACCAGCCCGACGTCCAGCGAATGGACGCCCAGGGCCAGGCGACCTACACCATCACCGGTGAGCCCGAAACGCGGCCGGCTGGCGGTGGCGAAGAGGCGACGCCGCTCGGAGCCGGCGACGACGGCGGGAGCAGCGGCGATGGCGACGAGAACGGTGGCGACGTGATCCCCGAGGAAGACGTCGGGATCGTGTCCCAGCGTACCGGCGCGAGCGAGGACGACGCGCGCGAGGCACTCGAAGCGACTGACGGTGACCTCGCGGCCGCCGTCTCGCGGCTGGAGTGACCGCCGTTCTGCTGGTCACCGACGACCGCGAGTATCTCCGCGAGCCGGGCGAGACCCTCGAAACCGATCTCGGCGTGCTCGACGTACCCGACGACGTCGAGCCCGGTGAGGCCCTCGAAACGCACCTCGGGACCGAGTTCCGGGTGCGGGAGCTCCGCGGCCCCGACCTGTTCAATCACTTCGATCGCACCGGCGCACCGATGATGCCCCGAGACATCGGGCTGATTGCGGGCCACACCGGCGTCGCGACCGGCGATTGCGTGCTCGACGCCGGGACCGGAACCGGCGTGCTCGCCGCGTATCTCGCGCGGGCTGGTGCGTCGGTGGTGACCTATGAACAGGACCCCGAGTTCGCCGACGTGGCGCGCGAGAACATGGCGCTCGCCGGCGTCGCCGGGGCGGAGTCGGAGGACGAAGCCGAGTCGACTCCCGAGCCAGGTAGCGCTGCGGTCCGGGCCGGTGACGTGCTCGACGAACTCGACGACCTCTCGGGGTTCGATCTCGTGACCCTCGACACCGCCGACGCGCCGGCGGTGGTCGAGCACGCGCCGGAGCTGCTGGTTCCGGGCGGGTTCCTCGCGGTCTACTCGCCGTTCGTTGAGGATTCTCGCGCGGTCGTCGAGAGTGCCCGCGAGGCCGGTCTCGCCGTCGAGACCTACGAGACCATCCAGCGTGAGATGGATTTCGACGAGCGCGGCACCCGTCCCTCGACCGCCGGCGTCGGCCACACCGGCTATCTCGTGTTCGGCCGGAACTAACGGCCAGTTCTTCGGTTATCTGGGGCTATAAGCCCGTCACACCCCGAGCGAAGGTGGACCATGAGTGAATCCGAACCCGAGGAGCGACTGGACGAGACGACGACGTGGCCCGAACTCGCGATCGGACTCTACGACCGGTTGACCGGCCGCGGCGCGGAGATCACCTACGAGTTCGAGGAGATGGAGGTCGCAGTACCGTCGAAAGCCGGCGAGGACGCCGACCACGCCCACTGGCACGTCGACGGAACGCTTCGGATCACGACGCGCGAGCCGTAGCCGTGAACGCCTCGCGCGCGCTCGTGGCGATCGCTGACGAGGACCTCGCGCCGCTCGACGTGAGTGCCGACCTCGCGGTGTCGATCGACGGCCACGAGGTCACGATCGAAGCCGCCACCGACCGGCTTCACGTCGCGGTGCCGACGGTTGGAGTCGCGGCGACGCTGGTTCGGCGAGCGCGTGGTGTGCTTCCTGAGGCGGCGCGGGTGCTCGCGGCGGCCGACCTGACCGCAGTGGTGCGGGTGCGTGGGACGGTCGTGGCCGTCCTCGGCGCGGAGGCGCGTCCCGGTCGGCTCGGCGAGCGACTCGACGCGCCCCTTCAGGTCAGCGCCGACGGCGCGCTCACGGCGGCGATCCGCGAGGCGCTGTCGACGCGGTGATCGGCTGTGGAGACAGCTGACCGCACAGCCGCTCTACTTGACGGCCCGTAACAGTTCGAGCAGTTCCTCACGGTCGGCAGCCGGATCGAACGTGTACTCGACGCCGAGCACCGCGAGCAGCGCGTCGAACCCCTGTTTTGGGTAGGCCCCGCCAGCTATCCGGAACGATCCCTCGTGAATCCAGACGGCCAGCCACGCCTCGATCGCGATCTCGCCGTCGTAGTCGCTCGTTGCTATGGCGTGGCGCGCGGTGTACTTCGTGAGGCGAGCGCGGTCGCCGCTCTCGGTCCACATTCGCTCGGTGCGGCTGCGGTCGATGGCGCGGAACCCACGGTCTTCGAGCCTGTCGACGAACGCGCGGCGCGCTTCGGCGACCACGGTGGGACGGATCATCGCCGGTCCGACGCCGGCCGCGAGCGGCGGGCGGAAGGTGAGTCGCGTGGCGAAGAAAAACCGCCACGGGCCGTCGAGGCCGCCGTCGGACGCCGTCTCGATCGCGTCGCGCCGGTTAGCGTCCTCGTAGACGAGCGTGTGGCCCTCGACCCGGACAGCGGAAAGCTGGAACACCGTCTCGGTGGAGTCCTCGGCGCGCTCCCACCCGCCCTCCGCGAGGCGTTCGTCGGGAACCGACGGCATTGGTGATGGTGCTACGCGCCGAGTGCTCTTGAAGGTCGGCGGTGGCCGCGGTGCGGTTGCGGTCGTGTGGTTGCGGTGGCGGCCGTGCGGTTGCGGTGCGGACCTGGCGGATGAAGGGCGAAGCGCGCGAGCGACCGCAGGGAGCGAGTAGCGAACGGAGTGAGCGCGTGCTGAGGGCTTCGACGGAGCGGTTGCGGTGGCGGGGCGGTTCCTCGGAGGATCGAGGGCGAGGCCCGTAGGGCCAAGGGCTCGGGCGGTGCTGTGCGGGGCGGTTGCGGGGAGCGCCAGCAGTTCTACCGCGAGTGAGCGTCGAGCGGCGCTACGCGCCGCTGACCGTTCGAGCGGGCCTTCGGCCCGCGAGAAGAAAGCGAACGAGCGGGCCGAGGAACCCCCGAAGGGGGTGACGACGGCTTTTGATCCACATTTTGCCAGCGGAGCGAGCGTTAGCGAGCGGAGCGTAGCAAAAGGTGGGGGCTAGTGATCGTCCTCGCGCCAGCTGTGCTCGCACTCGGTACAGACGAAAAACCGGGTTTCGGACTCGTCGGCCGCCCGGATCTGCTGCATGTACCAGTACGCGCGGTCGTTGTCACACTCGGGACACTCGACGTCGGTCGTCGGCAGGCCCCGGTCCTCGGCGTCGGTGACGTCGATGATCTCGGACTGTTCTTGTGACTCGGTGGTGCCAGTCTCGCCGGTGATCTCCTCGAAGAGATCGGCGTATTCGTCGTCTGCCATGATGGAATCACGCGCTGAGCGCGGTCGCTCGCGGTTGGTTCCTCAGCGGTTTAAATCGACTGGGTTCCGTGCCACGAAGCAAACTGTGATAGGTTCGCAGGGCGTGGCGTCGGTAGATGGTTTTTCGACGCTTGTGGGAGTGGTTTCGCGCCACGTTCCTCGGCACCGACCGCCGGGTGCTCGTGCTCGCGCTCGCTCGGATGGCCGACTCGATCGCGAACTCTTTTCTCATCGTGGTGTTGCCGCTCTATCTCGCCAGCGGGCAGATTCCGATCGAAGGGTTGGTCGGCATCGAGGTGGGTCCGATCACGGTGTCGGAGGAGCTCCTCATCGGGATCGTGCTCTCGCTGTTCGGCTTTCTCAACAGCCTCGGCCAGCCGTTCACTGGTCGGCTGTCGGATCGAACCGGTCGACGCCGGCCGTTCATCCTCGGCGGACTCGCACTGCTCGGGGTCGCGAGCGCCGCCTACGCGTTCGTCGACAACTACTACGCGGTCGTCGCCTTCCGGATGCTCCAGGGACTCGGCGCGGCGCTCACCATCCCGGCGACGGTCGCGCTGGTGAACGAGCTCGCGACCTCGGTCGATCGGGGCGAGAACTTCGGCGTGTTCAACACCTTCCGGCTGCTCGGCTTCGGCCTCGGACCGATCGTCGCCGGCGTCCTCATCACCGGCGGACTGTCCGGGACGAGCGTCGTCACGTATCGACTGTTCGGCACGACGGTTTCCGGCTTCGAGGCTGCGTTCGCCGTCGCCGTTCTCGGCGCGGCGGTGAGTTTCGCTCTGGTGACGCTGCTGGTTTCGGACCCGCCGGAGACCGAGGCCGCCGCCGGCGAGGATCTCTCGGTGGCGATCCGCGATCCGACCGGCGAGCACCTCTTCGATCCGGTGTTCACCCTCGGCCTCGCCACGCTCTTCATGGCCATCGGCATCGGCCTCTTCGCGACGCTTCAGGAGTTGATCAACAGCCGACTCGACCAGGGACCGTTCCTGTTCAGTGTCGAGTTCGCCGCCGTGGTCATCGCGAACGTCGTTCTTCAGGTTCCGATCGGCCAGGCGAGCGACCGCTACGGCCGCCGCCCGTTCATCGTCGCCGGATTCGTCCTGCTCGTCCCCACGACGTTCGTTCAAGGGATCGTGACCGAACCCCTGCTGATGATCGCCGTCCGGCTCGGCCAGGGCGTGGCGGTGGCGATGGTGTTCGCACCGGCACTCGCGCTCGCGGGCGATCTCGCTGGCGAGGGTCAGTCGGGCACGCAGCTCTCGATCCTCACGATGGCGTTCGGGCTCGGCGTCGCCATCGGCCCGCTCGCCTCCGGCTTTCTCGTCGGGTTCGGGTTCGTCTACCCCTTCGCGTTCGGGGCCGTGCTCGCGGCGATCGGCCTCGTGTTCGTCTACACTCAAGTCGAGGAGACGGTCTCCGATACCGCCGCGCCAGGTGGCGACATCGTCCCGCAGGACGACTAACCACCCACGTTTTTAGACGGGGGAATCGCGCCCTTCGGGCGCTCAACCCCCGACCAAAAACCTGGACCAAAAAAGCCGCTCGTTCGCCTGACGGCTCACTCGCGGTAGAACTGCTGGCGCTCGCCGCAACCGCCCCGCACAGCACCGCCCGAGCCCTCGGCCCTACGGGCCTCGCCCTCGATCCTCCGAGGAACCGCCCCGCCACCGCAACCGCACCGCTGCCGCAGTCAAAAACCAACGATCGCCGTCAAAACGTCGTATGGTCGCTGTTACTCGAACTCGGGTTCTCGATCCTCGACGAACGCAGCCATTCCTTCGCGCTGGTCGTCAGTACCGAAGAGGCCGCTCCACGCCCGGCGCTCGTAGGTCAGCCCGGCCGACTGGTGTGTCTCGTGGACCTGGTTCATGGCCTCTTTCGCGGCCTGAAGCGCGTGTTTCGGCTTTGCGGCGAGTTCGGCGGCCATCCCGGCGACGTGATCGTCGAGTTCGTCGTGCGCCACGACCTCACCGACGAGCCCGTGCTGGTGGGCGTCCTGGGCGTCGACGCGCTCGCCGAAGAACACCAGCCGGCGGGCGAGTTCGTCGCCGACCAGCCGCGAGAGGCGCTGGGTCCCGCCCCAGCCAGGGACGATCCCGAGATCGATCTCGGTCTGGCCGAGGACGGCGTTCTCGGCGGCCACTCGGAGGTCACAGGCAAGCGCGAGCTCACAGCCACCACCGAAGGCGTAGCCGTTGATCGCGGCGATCACCGGGGCGGGGAACGTCTCGATCGCGTCGGTCACCCGATGGCCGAGTTCGGCGTAGGCCTGCGCCTCCGCGACCGAGAGCTCAGCCATGTACGCGATGTCCGCGCCCGCGACGAACGCGTCATCGCCCGTTCCCGTGAGAACGAGCGCGCGGGCGTCCTGGGCCTCCACCAACGCCTCCTCCAGCGCTTCGAGGGTGTCGGTGTTGAGCGCGTTCAGCCGATCGGGGCGGTCGACGGTGATCGTCGCCACACCGTCCTCGCGGTCGAGATCGATCGTATCCCACGACATGCGCCGGTCGAGGATCGGCAGCCACAAATCGTTTCGCAGTCCACACCGATCACCGAAAGCGGATCAGTCTCTCACCAGCCGAAGGATCGACAGCGTCTCGAACGGGAACGGGTCCTCGGTGACGGTCTCGCTTGCGAACCCCTCGGCTGCGGCGTGGTCGACGATCGTCTCGACGCCAGCGAGGCTACTCACGAGCAAGAGGACTCGTCCATCGGGCGCGAGCACGCGACCGACATCCGCGAGGAACGGTTCGATGACCGCTCGCCCGGTCTCGCCACCCGACAGCGCCACCCCCATCCAGTCGTCAGCCGCCTCGTCGGGCTCGGTCGGGAGATAGGGTGGATTGAACGTCACGAGATCGAACGCATCGGCCGCGAACGCGGTCGTGAGATCCGCTCGAACGGCGTCGATCCCTGCCTCACGAGCCTGCCGGCAGGCGTGGGGGTTTCGATCGACACCCACGACCTGCGCTCCGGCCGCTTGCATCTGCGCTGCGACGTAGCCCGATCCCGTACCGACATCGAGCGCGCGGTCGGTCGCCGTGACGTCGGCCGTCGCTGCGGTCGCGAGGAGATCGGAGTCCTCGGCGGGTTGGTACACGTCGTCGCGTTCGCGGCGGTCGTCGAGCCCCATCAGTCCTCGCCGCCGTTGGCTGCCGTGGTCGATCCCCGTGCTCGGTCACCTGATCCAGTGCGTTCGGGCGTGCCATGTCCGGTGACGTCGACGTCCGACTCCGGGCGAGCGGTGAGCGTCCGCTGGGGGAACGGGATGGTGATCCCCTCGCGATCGAAAGCCGTCTTCACCGACTGGATCACGCTGGTCTTCGACGCCCAAACGCGACGAGCGCTCGGCTTGTCGACCCAAAACCGGAGTTCGAGCACGATCCCCGAGTCGGCGAACCGTTTCAACACCGTCCGTGGCGAAGGGACCTCTCGAATTCGGTCGTCGTGGTCTTCCATCGCTTCGGTGGCCACTGACATCGCGTGATCGAGGTCGGTCTCGTAGTCGACGCTCACCTCGATGTCGGCTCGGAACCGATCGTTCTCCGAGCGGTTGATCAGCGGATTGCTGGTGACTTCGTTGTTCGGGATCAGTACGTGCTCGTCGTCGAACGTCCGAATCTTGGTGTTGACGATAGTCACGTCCCGAACCACGCCCTCGTGTTCTTCGACCTCGATCCAGTCGCCGACACGGAACGGCCGTGAAAAGAGGAGCACGAACCCGGCGGTGATCGCACCGAGGGTGTCGCGTGCCGCGTAGCCGAGCACTGCCCCGAGCACGCCCGCACCGACGAACAGCTGTCCCGGATCGATGCCCCAGATGACGAGGAGCCCCATGAACGCGAACACGAACACCCCGACGTCGGCGACGTGATACGCCACTTCGCTCTGGTGGTCGGTGATCGCGTCGTACTCCTCGGAGAGCCGATCGATCGAGCGGTTGATGAGTCGGATGAGGAGGTACGCGATCACGAGGACCGCGATCGTGACCAGTACGCGAGCCGCCTCGAAACGGGAGATGGACGCCGATTTGACGAGATATTCGACGAATCCGGTGACGTGCCAGACCACGGCCAACGCGAGGACGACACCCACGGTGAGCACCGCCACCGCGCCGGCCTGGGTCGCCTCGGTCAGCCGCGAGCTGTACCGTCGTTTGAGCGGTCGACCGGCCCGTCTGATGGCCTCGCCGACCACCGCCAGCAGCCCGAACAGCACGACGGTCCCGAGCAGTTGCTCGCCGAGCGTGTGGAAGTACGCCTGCTGCAACTCCTTTGCGTACTCGAAGACGTTCATCGTCGCGTCCCATCGCGGACATCGATGACGGCCGGTCGTCTCACTACCGGTTTCGACGGTCGAGCAGTCGACCGACCGTTCGAGACGGAACCCGACCGCCGAGACACAGAACAGTCGCGTACCCGATTCAAACGGCGTCGAACCGCTCGCCACCGCATTCCGGACAGAGCTGCCGGCGCTCGTCGAACTCCGCGAGACAGTCGGTACAGCGATACGTCCTCGTCTCGTCGTCCCCGTCGGAAAGGATCGAGTCCCGCACCTCGTCTACGACGCCCATACCCATCCGTGCACCGCCACCCGTTTTTCTTCGCTGCATTAAATCGCCGGGAACCCACGAACGCGGCGGTCACGTCGAGCGGTTCATCGACCCCGATCGTCGACCACCGGCCACGGTTCATTCGATCTCGCTCCCCGACGTCGCTTCCTCGCTGGGCGCACCGCCGACTTCCACACCGAGACGGGCGAGTGCAGCGAACTCCGTGGGAGTGAGATCGCCCGCTCGCTTTCTCAGTAACCCCTCGTCGGCGGCCTCGACCACCGCTGCCGGTTGCTCGATCCCCGAGATGTGGGTCGTGTTGCGGATCGCGTTGCGGACGGTCTTGCGCCGCTGGGTGAACACCGCCCTGACGAACGCGAGAAACGCCGTCTCGTCGATCGCGTAGTCCGGATCGCGCGGGGAGGCTCGCACGACACTGCTCTCGACGGCCGGTGGCGGCGAGAACGCCTCCGGTGGCACAGTTTCGACGATCTCGCACTCGGCGTAGTGGCCCACGGTCACCGACAGCCGACCGTAGTCGTCGGTGCCGGGGGCAGCGACCATCCGCTCGGCGAACTCTTTCTGTACCATGACCACGAGCGGTCGCTTCGCTGGCAGCAATCGAAAGAGCACCTCGCTCGACACGCCATAGGGAAGGTTCGACACCGACGCGGAGAACTCGGGCAAGTCCACCGAGAGCGCGTCGCCCTCGATGATGTCAAGCCGCCCGTCAGTGCAGGCGTCGGCGAACTCCTCACGAAGGAAGTCGGCGAGACGCGTGTCGCGCTCGACCACTGTGACGCGGTCGGCGACATCGAGCACGCGATCGGTCAGCGCGCCCGTTCCGGCCCCGATCTCGAGGACGTGACTAGTGTCGAATCCTTCAGCGTACGTCGGAAGACGGTCGAGCACTCGATCGTCGACGAGAAAGTGTTGATCCTGGTTCCGGTCGGGTTGGATGCCTGCCCGGGCCAGCAGCGCGTCGGGATCACGACTCTCCGTCGACGAACGGTTCCGCCCGGTCATGACTCGGTGTATCCGTTCGTCGCTTGTTAAACGCCCTGTTTGGCTGCGGCGCGCGCTCGGTCGGTCAACGATGGTCGAGATATGATGGCGGGTTCGCTACCCTTCGTTCGGGTCGCGCCCGACGAAGATGCGGTACTTGAGGTCGTCGTCGCGGAGTTCCTCGATCAGCCGTTCGACGAGGATCTCCTTCGGGCGGTGGAGCCCCGCGACCCGCTCTTCGAGGTCGTCGAACCCATCAAATGGTTCGCGCTTTCGCTCGTCGAGGATCGAGTTCCGGAGCTTCTTCCCGATCCCGGGGAGCAAGTTGATCTGGTGGAGCCGGAGCGTGATCGGCTGAGCGTCGTTGTAGAAGTCGACGAACCGCGCCTCGTCGCGGTCGATGATCTCCTCGACCGCGTACTCGAGCTCCGACCGCGCGGCGTTCGAGAGGTCGTCGTAGGCCACCTCACGAGCGGATTCGACTCCCTCGGCGTCGAACTGGATCCGATCGCCGATAGAAATGTCGGCGTCCTCGGCCAGCGTCAGCTCCCGGAGTTGAAACTGTGACTCCCCGAGGGTGTAGGCGAGCGGCGGTTTCCGGTGTGCTGGCCGGTCGTCGTCGGGACGGCCGTTGGGCAGCAGATCGAGCACGACGGCTCGTGTCCGCTCGGTCGATGCCCCGTCGTCACTCTCGGTGTCACTCATGCCCCCATTACACCGAGGACGTACTTAAATTCGCGGCGATCAGACGTGTTTCGCCACGATCGCGAGAACGTCGTCGAGCTCGTCTCCCGACAGCGAAAACCGCTCCTGGGCGTAGATCGCCCGGAGCTCGTCACGGTTCGCCGGTTTGAGATCCGCGATCTTGTACGCGGTCGGTTCGTCGACTTTCTCGTGGTCGCGGAGCTCGGCCACGAACTCTCGGGCCTCCTCGGGCGTGAGATCCGCGAATCGGTTGACGTGATCGATGGCGCGTGCGAGCTCGTAGGGCATCTCACGGTCCTCGTCGGCCGCGTGCTCGGCCTCGACGTCGGCGAGCAGTTCCTTGGTTTCGGCAAGCGTGAGATACTCCTCGTCGAGCTGCTCCTTGAAGATCGTCATTCCTGCCGGCTGAGATGCTCCGGGGTGACGATCAGGGTCTTCGCGGTGTCGCCGTCGACGATCTCGACCTGATAGGCACGACCCTGGCTGCCGAGCACCTCGCCAGTGTGACCGTTGAACCGAGGATGGAATCGTCCATCGGGGACGCTCGGATCGAGATTGAGGTGGACGCGATCGCCCTCGTCGAAGTCCTCGATCGCACGCTGGGGCGGGGACGTGCCGCGCTCACGTGGATCGTTCGAGAGCTTGTGCCGGGTCTTCTTCAGTGGTCCTTTCGAGTTAGGCATACGGCTCGGTTGTTTTCCGGCCGTGATAAAACGTGCGTTCCGGGCCGACACGTCGCGACGGTCGCAACGCCTCTCCCGCTTATATCCGGCCGACGTTCTCGACTGCGACGCTTTCGACGGTATCGACCTCGGTGAACGCCTCCTCGACCGCCTCGGTCCCACCGGCGTCGTCGGGCACGATCACCGTCGGCAGGAGGGCAACGAGGCCGAACGCGACGTCGTCGCGCTTGAACCCGTTGATCTTCGCGCCCTCGGGTAGCGAGTCCTCGAGTTCGTGCTGGAGCTCGTCGAGGTCGATCTCGGGGCTCTCCGGCATCACCTTGAGCTTCGCGGCGACCTTCCCCATCGTTAGGGCCCTGTGAACCCGCAGTCGGGACACTCGTAGAGGTTACTCTGCTTGCGACAGGTCGCACACCGGTAGATCTGGGTCCCACACTCGGGACAGTCGAAGGCGGCGGCGTTGGTGCCCGAGATGTTGATCCCACACGAGACACACGAGCGGGTCTGGCTTCCCTGTTGTTCGCTTTCGCTCATGATGGATCGGATGCGACCGGCAGGTTAAGTCTTGTCGAAACCCGCTCGCGACCAAGCGAAAAATCGGCACGTTCGATCGGCGCAGTCGGTCGCGGAGCGCCCGAGGACTACTCGACGGTGATCTCGGCGTCGTCGACGACGGCGCTGCCGTCCTGGACGTAGGCACCGTCGGCCTCGCCGCCGGAGGTGAGGAAGTCGTAGCTGCCGTTGCCGTTGGTGTCCTTGTGCGGCATGGCGATCAGGGTCTGGTCCTCCTCGAGGCTCGACTGATCGTAGTCCCCGCCGGGGACGCCCGAGTACAGCGGTACGTTCACGTCCATCTGCGTGCCGGCGTCGAACTTCTCGGAGACGCCGATGACGCTCCCGGCGACGTTACCGTCGAGCAGACTGCTGTCGTGCATCGCGACGAACCCACCGTCGGGCAGCGCGGCCGACGCGACCGTGACGCTCGATCCGTCCGTGGTCTGGTTCTCGAACGTCGCCGACGCCATCTCGGGCACGTCGTTCTCGCCGACGATGAACTGTTTGGCGATCGGAAGCACCTGGTCCATCGAGCGCGCCTCGTTGAACGCCTCTGGTGCGGGCCGCTGGAGGTTGAGCAACTGGAAGTACGTCTGGTGTTCGGCCTCCACGCTGTGGATGCTGAGCGCGGCCTTCAGCACTTCCTCGTTGTCGATCATCGGTGCTGCGCCGGCGTAGGCGGAGACGCCGATGGCCTCGATCCGGTCGCTGAGTGCGACGAACTCCTCCATCGAGGAGTACGGGAACTCGTACTCGGCGGCCTCGACGGGTGTACCGCCGAGATCGTTGATCGTCTGTGTCAGCGCCTCGACGTGGGCCTGTTCGTGGTCCCGAACGTCCTGGATCTGCTGGTACGTCGAGTACTGGAGGGTCGGTCGCGCGAAGTACTGGGCCACTGCCGACCGTTCGACTTCCTCCTCGGAGTGTTCGGCGAGGAACTGGTCGTAGTAGTTCGCTTCGAGGTGTTCGAGCGTCAGCGCGAAGTTCAGGATGTCGACGTCGCTCGGACCCGATCCACTGCTTCCGCCGTCGCTGCCGCCCTCGTTCGCGGCAGCGGTGCCGGCTCCGAGCGCCGACAGCGCGGTTGCGCCGGCACCGACTTTCGCCGCATCGCCCATGAACGCCCGCCGCGAGCGCAGTTGATCGCTGACCTGTCCGACGAAGTCGAGAACGCCATCAGACTCCTCTCGGATCGTGTTGTTATCAGTCATTGTCGTTCCGTGCGTCGCCGCACGGACCGTTGTTCGCCCATCGTCCGTATGAAGGTAGGCCGAACTGCGGCCCAAATTCGTCTGATGGGGCCGGGACGGCAGTGAACGGAGACGGCTCTCGGCGGTGCGTGACCGTTCGAAAAATCGAGAGTGTGGTGCCGCTGGATTACTCGGAGACGATCAGCGGGGAGACGATACCGACGACCTGGTCCATGCTGCGGGCCGGGTCGAACGCGTCCGGCATCGAGCTCTTCGGCAGGAGCGCACCGAAGTAGCTGGTGTGGCGTGCCTCGACCGAGTGGATCGACAGTCCCGCCTTCACGACAGCTTCGGCCTCGAGGAACGGCGCTGCGCCCGCGTACGCCGACGTGCCGACCGCTTCGACACGGTTCGAGAACTTGACGAACGATTCGAGCGAATCGTACGGGAACTCGTAGTCGGCAGCCTCGACCGGCGTGCCGCCGAGGTCGTTGATCGTCTTCGTGAGTGCCTCGACGTGAGCCTCCTCGTGGTCGCGGATCGTCACGAGCTCCTGCCAGGTCGAGTACTGGAGCTGCGGATCGGCGAACTTCGCCCCGATGGCGTCGGATCGCTCGATCTCGCCCTCGGAGTACTCGTCGAGGAACTCGTTGTAGTACGCGGCCTCGAGATGTTCGAGCGTCAGCGCGAAGTTCAGGATATCGACGTCGCTGGCCTCGTGATAGGCGGCCGCAGAGCCCGACGCGACGGTCCCGAGCGCGACCGCACCGGCCCCGGCCTTCGCAGCGTTGCCCATGAACGAACGTCGGTTCAGTGCGCCGCTGACACGGCCGAGCAGGTCCCGCGTGCTCTCGCTCGCGCGGTCGATGCCGTCGTCTGTGTTGTCGAACTCGAAGTCGTCCGGATCGACGAAGCTCTCCCCTGCTTCGATGCGTTCCGCAATAGTGTCGTTTGACATAGTTGGGTGCTCACCCACTCCGTAATCACACCAAGACCATATAAAAATATACCCCGAACTCGGACCCAAATTCGTCCCCGTTCACGCTGCTGCCATCCCATTGCATCGATTCATGCAGCCCGAACCGTGCTGCCGTGCACTGGCCGGTGGTGTGCCGGTAACGAGACCGATCAAACGGGACTCGCACAACGGTATCACCGAGCGTGCCATGGACTATCTCAACCCGAACGCTTTAACTGGCTGTCCGCGAATCGTCCCATGATACACGAAAACAGTGATGGATCACTGCACGGACGACGGCCGGCGGTCGCCCGCGTTCGAACCACCGGTTCGTCACGCGGTTTCGTCGTCCCGTCACGGTCGGGATCCGTTCGGCGGAGAACCCATCGACCGGGCGATCGCCTGGCGGCCAGAGGGACATCGGACGCCGACGCAGCGACGTCTTCCACGTGGTGGTGCGTCGTGAATCTGATCGCCGTCGTCGATATTGCTCATTCGGATCTCTCCCTGGCACCGACGATCCGCGAGTGTTCCGACGTGACGATCCGGGTCGTGCCACAGTCCGGCACCGATCCCGACACGGGGATCTTCTTCTTCCTCGTCGAGAACCCCGGTGAGGAGTTCGAAGCCCAGCTCGACGAGGACCACACGGTCGCGGAGTGGGAGTTGGTGGCGGGCTCGGAAGCGACCCGCGTCTATCGGATCCGCCACCCGCCCGAGACGAAGCTCATCTCGCCGAAGACGAGCGAGCTCAGCGGGCTGATGCGCGAGGCGATCACCAACGCCCGCGGCTGGACGGTCCGACTCCAGTTTCCCGACCGGGAAGCGCTCGCCGCGCTTGCGGACTACTGCGACGAAGAGGACATCTCCTTTACCCTCCAGCAGATGTTCCGGCAGGACGAGTGGAACGGCGGCGAACCCACGGGACTGACCGAGGCCCAGCGCGTCGCGCTGGTGACGGCCTACGAGAACGGCTACTTCGAGGAGCCGCGCGAGGCCCGCCTCGCCGACATCGCGGCCGAACTCGATCTCTCGCCGACAGCCGTCGGCGGTCGGATCCGTCGTGGGACGGCGAAGCTCGTCGAGACGGCGCTCTTGGAGGAATAACTCGATCGCGGTCGGCGTATCGATCGCCATAGCGTCGTCCACTCGCCGTGACGCACCGACTGACACGCGTGATCCGCGACAAAAACGACGGCCGGCTGGCGCGAGCGAGTTTTACTCGGACTCGGCGTCCTTTCGCGCGTTCAGTTTGGCCTGCTCGCGGGCGCTCGGGTTGACCGACTCCTTGAACGGCACTTCGGCCACCGTGGCGTACACCGACTCGCCAGGCTCCTCGGCGTACTCGTCGGGGAGATGCACCTGGAACTCGATATCGAGATCCTCCTCGTAGATCTCGTCGTCGAGCGCCGCGTCGGTCTCTTTCTGGAGTTTCTCCGCCGGCACGAACCCCAGGCCGATGTTGGTCTCCAGCTCGGGGTTGTGCCACGGCGAGGTCATGTACCCACACTCCTCGCCCGTGTCGGGATCGGAGACGAGCCAGAAGTCGGACGCGTAGTCCCGGATCGGCTCGCCCGCCATCTTCAGCCCGACCATCTTGAGATTGAACGGGTACTCGCCGTTCTCGATCTGCTCCTGCTGTGCTTCGAGTGCCTCCTTGCCGACGTAGTCGCCGTCCTTGTCGTCGGGGACCTGGTAGCCGAGGTTGACCTGGAACGGCGAGGTCTCGTGGTCCATGTCCTGGCCCCACGAGAGGATGCCTGCTGCGATCCGACGGTGGTGGCCCGGCGCGATCTGCATCCCGCCGTGGTCCTTCACGGTCTCCAGTACGGGGTCCCACACCCGCTCGGCGTTCTCCATCGCCTCTTTCACGTAGATCTCGAAGCCCTTCTCACCCGAAAAGCCGGTCTGGCTCACGAGCACGGGACAGCCGTCGACCTCGGCCTCCATCAGGCCGTAGTAGGGGATTTCAGATACTTCCTCGCCGACGACCTCGCGCATCACGTCCTCGGAGCGCGGGCCCTGGATCTGCATCGGCGCGACGTCGATCTCGTCGATCTCGACGTCGAACTCCTTGCCGACGTTGACGCCCTCGATCCACTGCATCAGCGTGGAGTCGGAGATCGAGAACCAGAACTCGTCTTCCTCGACGCGCAGCAAGATCGGATCGTTCAGCACGCCGCCGTCCTCGTTGCAGAGGATGACGTACTTGCCGTGCATCGGCTCGATCTCGGTCGCGTCCCGGGTGATGACGTAGTCGGTGAGCGCCTCCGCATCGGGGCCCTTCACGCGGATCTGGCGCTCCACGGCGACGTCCCAGAGGGTGACGGCCTCGGTCAGTGCTTCGTACTCGGCCATCGCGCCGCCGTCTTCGGGTTCGACCAGCCCTCGGGGGTGGTAGAGCCGGTTGTAGACCGTCGCGCGCCACGCGCCCTCCTCGTTGAACGACTTGTGGAAAAAGGGAGATTTGCGGACCCGGGTCGAGACCAGCATCTCGATGCCCGGGTCGCCCGACTGGCGCAGGTTTCGCGGGAGCACGCGGTCGGACTGGTCGACGTTCGGGTGGTTCGGATGCGAATCGCGTTCGGTGGACGGTGGTTCGGATTCTGCCATCGCCCTCGATTAGTGTTCCTCCGGAACATAAATGAAAGAGTTAACAGCACCACCCATTTATACCGGGGGTCGTCGATACCGTTCTCTCTGCGGCCGTTTCGTCCATCGGCCGCGCAGCCGGACGTGTCGTGAGCCACAGTACCGTCACTGGAAACCCGTTCATTCCGAGATCGGTGGCGTGCGGCTGCGTGCCCCTCCGTCAGCGCGCAACCCCTGTGCGAGGTCTGTGCGAACGGGGGCCATGCGCGGCGCTACGCGCCGCGAATTCGAGGCGGCTTCGCCGCCTCGTGCCGCCCGTGAGCAGACGCAACGAGGGCCGCCAAGCGGACGGGGAGCACCGTGGGACCAGAGGTCCCACGAGCCGTGCGAGCGGGCTTCGCCCGCGAGCAGAGCACGACCCGTGAGCGAAGCGAGTGCAGGCTCGTCAGAGCGAAGCTCTGACGGTGGATGACTGAGCGAAGCGAACGTCGTGAGCGAGCGAAGGAATCGGCTGGGGAGGCGTGTGGCCTGCGGTTTTCGTTTGAGTCGTGATTCGTTCGATACTGCGGTACTGTCGATCGGAACGTCGGCTCGATAGGATCGGTTGTCTGCCACTGGCTCTGCGACGGCGATCGTCGAAACGTTCTGAGCGACAGCATGCGTGCCGAGCCTGCCCATCGTCACGGACAGGTTCAAGCGAGGGCCGCTCCACATCGTTCGTATGCCGACCGCCGAACGGCTGCGTGGCGAGCCGGTCGCGGCCGAGATCCGAGCCGACGTGCGCGATCGCGTCCGCGAACTCGACGAGCGAGGCGTCACGCCGACGCTCGGGACCGTGCTGATGAGCGACGACCCGGCCGACGAGCGGTTCGTGGCGCTGAAACACGCGGCCTGTCGCGACCTCGATATCGCGAGCCGGGACGTCCGGATCGATCCCGGCGCACCCGCGGAGCGACTCCATCAGGCGATCGATCGGCTGTGCGCTGACCCCGAAATCGACGGCGTGTTCGTCCAGATCCCGCTGCCGGACCACGTCGCGCTCGCCGAGGTACGGCGACGGCTCGATCCGGCGACGGACGTCGACTGTCTCAGTTTCGCGAACCTCGGCCGGCTCGTTCGGGGTGATCCCCGCTATCTTCCAGCGACGTCCGCCGCCGTCCGTCGTCTCCTCACAGCGAACGACGTCTCGATCGAAGGCGAGGACGTCGCCATCGTCGGTCGCTCGGAGATCGTCGGCAAACCCCTCGCGAATCTGCTCCTTCACGACGCGCCGGACGGCAACGCCACCGTCACCGTCTGTCATTCTCGAACCACGGATCTCGGTGCCGTGACTCGCTGGGCGGACATCGTGGTTACCGCCGTCGGCGTGCCGGGACTCGTCGACGACTCGATGCTCTCGCCGGGCGTCACCGTCGTCGACGTGAGTGCGAACCGGATCGAGTCGGAAAGCGGGGAAGACACGCAGGTCGTTGGCGATGTCGACTTCGAGAGCGCGGCGGCGGTCGCGGGGGCGATCACGCCGGTCCCTGGCGGTGTCGGCCCGGTCACGCTCGCGATGCTCGTTTCGAACGTCGTCCTCGCGGCCGAGCGCCGAGCGGACGGCGAGGGCTGAGCACCAGGCGCTCAGTCCTTGGTGCTACCGATCGTCGGGACGACAGCGCCGTTCGAAGTTCTCCAGCATCGTCATGCCGACGTCGGTCAGGATGCTCTCGGGGTGGAACTGGACGCCCTCGTGGGGGAGTTCGCGGTGGCGCACGCCCATCACGACGCCGTCGGTTCCGGCTGCGACCGACGAGCCTTCGTCCGTCGTGCTCGTGGCAGTGCCCGCCGAGTGCGCCGTCTCGACAAGAGGGTCCGGGAGGTCGTCGCGCTCGATCGCGAGGGAGTGATACCGGCCGGCGGCGAACGTCTCGGCCAGCCCTGCGAAGACCCCGCGACCGTCGTGGCGAACCGTCGAGGGCTTGCCGTGGACCACGCTGGGCGCGTGGCCGACCGGCGCGCCGTGGGCCGCACACAGCGCCTGATGGCCGAGACACACCCCAAGGGTGGGGTAGTCGAGCTCGCGGAACACCGGGATCGACACGCCGGCGTCGGCGGGCGTGCCTGGTCCTGGGGAGACCACGATTCCGTCGGGGTCCAGCTCTCGAATCCCTGCGACGTCGATCGCGTCGTTGCGCCGCACCACGATCTCGCCGTCTTCGGGAGCGTCGACCGCCGCGCCGGCGTACTGGACGAGATTGTAGACAAAGGAGTCGTAGTTGTCGATCACGAGGATCCGGGTCATCGGTCCGCAGCCTCCCCATCGTCGGGTGTGGACGCACCGCCGTCCGCCGCAGTCGCACGCTCGATTCCGAGGTCGCCGTGATCGCCGAGCGTGTCGTCGATCGCGGTGATCAGCGCACGGCCCTTATCGAGGGTTTCGGCGTACTCGCTATCGGGTTCGGAGTCGTGGACGATCCCCGCACCAACCCTCAGGAAGTACTCCTCGCGGCGGCCCACCAGCGTCCGGATCGTCATGTTGAGCGTGGCGCGGCCATCGAACCCGAAGACGCCGATCGAGCCGGTGTAGGGGCCGCGCCTGGTCGTCTCGACCTCGTCGATGATCTCCATCGTCCGGGGTTTGGGCGCGCCGGTGATCGTCCCCCCAGGAAAGGTCGCGGCGACGGCATCCACGAGGTCACGGTCAGTACGGAGGCGTCCCTCGACCAGCGAGACGAGATGCATCACTTCGGAGTAGCGGTCGACCCGGCGGTACTCCGAGACCTCGACGCTGCCGTACTCGCTCACCTTCCCGAGGTCGTTGCGCTCCAGATCGACCAGCATCGCGTGTTCGGCGCGTTCCTTCTCGTCCGTGAGGAGGTCGTGTTCGAGGTCGGCGTCTTCCTCGGGGGTGTCACCGCGCGGGCGGGTGCCAGCGATGGGTTCGGTCAGGAGACGATCGGCCGCTCGCGGCTGGTCGCCGCTCGCGCTGTCCGCGGCGCGTTGCGCCGCGCTGTCGACATCCAGAAGGAGCTCCGGCGAGGCACTCACGAGATCCACACCGGGGAACTCCAGCAGCGCCGAGTAGGGCGCGGGGTTCACCCGCCGGAGGGCTCCAAACGCCGCAACAGGATGGACGGCGGCCGGCGCGCGCAGGCGCTGGGAGACGTTCGCCTGAAACGTGTCGCCGTCGCGGACGTACCGCTTGACACGGCGCACGCGCTCGGTGAATTCCTCGGGGGTGCAGTCGCTCTCGAACGTAGCGTTGTCGGCCTCGATGGGTGCATCGCCGATCGACGGATCGCCCGCGACTGCGGTGCGGGCGAGATCGAGCGCACGCTCGCGACCGCGCTCGTAGGCCGCGTCGGGGTCGTCACCGACCCGTGGACAGGCCGTCACACGGAGCGTCGTCTCGTCCGCCGACCCTGACTCCCACGCAGCCACCCGGTCGAAGACCCCGAGCTGGAGGCGCGGCAGTCCACGATCGTCGACGGTGGTATCGGGAAGATCCTCCAGCTCGCGGGCGATGTCGTAGGAGAGCCAGCCGAACGCCCCGCAGGGGTAAGGAACGTCGCAGTCGCCGCGGACGAGCGTCTCGCGGTCGAGCAGCCCCGCGAGCTCCGCAAGTGAGGGCGACGGGTCGGTGTCGCCGACGGGTTCGAGGGTGTCGCCGACCTGTAATCGGAAGATCGGGTCGGTGGCGAAGTAGCCCCAGCCCGCCTGACCACCGGTCGTTTCGAGGTACACGCCTTCGGCTCCTTCCGTCTGCTCGCGACCGCGTGCGCGCCGATAGGCGAGGAACGGGTCGTCGACGCTCACTCGAATTTCGACCGGCACGCGCGCCGCTCGTGGGGACTCGTGGGCGGTTTCGGCGAACGCGGAGCGGGTCGTGACGACGCGTGGTTCGTTCATCAGGGGAGTCGATCGGTCGTTCTGGCAAACCGGTCGACAGCCTCTCGGGTGGAGGACGCCTAAAGGATTTCGTGGAGATCGTTCGCTCGATCGTCGCCAGCGTCGTCGAGGCATCGAGACTGGCGTGACATCGAGGCGTTGTATGGCGGTTTTGGGATCGCCCCGCGCTGCCCGAAAGCGAGCGAGGAGTGCTGGGAGGCTGAGCCGGCGCTCGATGAA